>JAAYTC010000274.1 GCA_012518155.1 Bacteroidales bacterium
GCGAGTGTGGGCTCTGTAATTACTGGGTGCAATGGATATTGGAGAGGGATGTTGATCGAATCTTCCAGTTTGCCGCCTTACAGTCCAGTTTCGCGGGGGAGTTGTTCAATTTCTTTGACCGAGAACTCACCACTCGATCGTTGATCGTTATGAAAGATAAAGACACCTTTCTTGAAAAATCTGAAGCGGTAGCCTGCCTCCTTTCGCGTTTGTCACCGAGGAGCTTCGCCGAGCGTTTACTGAAAGTGATGCCAAGATTTCTCGGGGACTTCGGTTACGATGGGGTGGCTGCCTTTCGCCGAGTTACACGGCGGGGCAGTTGTCGCCTGTTTTCGCCGGCAGAAAAAGCTGCCTTTTTGAACGGTACACCTTACTTGGACTGGGCACGTGAGAATAATTTCACGAAATAGGCAAATTCATTTCCGCGGGAACATAAAAAATTGTAATTTTGGCTTTTTAAAAAAATCCAGAATAGTGAAAGAGACGATCACCATCAAGGATAAACAATTTGAATTGTTTATCGAACAAGAGGTCATTGAACAAGGTATAAAACGCGTGGCTGAACAGATGAACGCGGAGCTGGATGGGAAAGACCCTGTTTTTCTCGCCGTGTTGAATGGTGCCTTTATGTTCGCGGGAGAATTAATGAAAGAGGTTTCTGTTCCCAGTGAAATAACATTTGTGCGGCTTGCCTCTTACCAGGGTACGGCCACTACTCACCGCGTAGAGGAAATATTGGGGCTGAACGAGAATATCAAAGGGCGGGTGGTGGTCATCGTTGAAGATATCGTGGATAGCGGGAATACAATGGTTGCCCTCACCGAGGAGCTGATGAAACACGAACCGGCAGAGGTGAAGATAGCCACCCTGCTTTTTAAGCCCGCGGCGTTGCAGCAAAAACTGTCTCCCGATTACGTGGCCTTAGAGATTCCCAATGACTTTATCGTGGGGTATGGGCTCGATTATGATGGATATGGTAGGAACTTGAAAGATATATATAAGGTGAAATAAGGGCGATAAAGCACTTTTGAAAGGATAAAGTATTTTAAAATATCACTTTTTGCCGTTTTTTCGCTCCTTAATGCGGCACTGTATAAAAAAAATAGCTATTTTTGTAGTCAAAGCATCGTGGTAATTTATGCGGACTACCGCCAAAAGTACGTTTAAAGGTAAATACCGGTTGGTTGTACGAGCATAAAAACAGTCTAAATTCAGTGAACAGATAAAATAACGACTTACAATGGAGAAGAAAGATGAAGTGAAAAAAACCTCAAGGGCGAGCTTGGAAGGGCATCGCAGCACCTACCTCCTCATGGGGATCGTAGTGGCAGCCGCTGTTCTGTTCTTCGCTTTTGAATGGTCAACTGAAACTACAAAACTGGACGAGACAGTACTTGTTCAGGATGTGTTGGCCGAAGAAGAGATCGAGATTACTCGTCGAGATCCTCCTCCCCCTCCCCCCCCTCCACCACCCGAGCCGGAAACACCCGAAATTATTGAGGTGGTAGAAGAAAAAGTGGAGACAAGGTTCGAGATCCAAGTAGAAGACGATCAATCGCAACGACAAGTGCAAACCTATGTTCCACCTCCACCACCCAAACCGAAAGAAGAAGAGGTAACCGAAGAGATTTTCGTGGTAGTAGAAGAACAACCCGAATTCCCTGGTGGAAACGCTGCTATGATGAAATTCCTTAGCGACAATATCCGCTATCCTGTAATTGCACAGGAAAACGGGATACAAGGTCGTGTTATCTGTAACTTCGTGGTGGAACGAGACGGGAGTATCACGGACGTTCAAGTAGTGCGCGGGCAAGACCCGTCACTCGACCGGGAAGCGGTGCGTGTGATTCAGCAAATGCCGCGTTGGAAGCCTGGAAAACAACGGGGTGCACCCGTGCGGGTACGCTTCACCTTACCGGTGGTGTTCCGCTTGCAGAACTAAACTAGGTGATAATGGAAAATAAAAAGCTGCTTTTGGAACGCGAAAGCAGCTTTTTTTTTCCAGCCATTGCATTAACCAACAATTATTCATGACGGGTAAAGTTGAGGTACTAGAAAAAAAAATAAAAGAGGCCATCGAAGAGGTGTTAATCGATGAGCAGCCCCGTACGTTGTTTACCCCTGCGCGATATATCCTCTCACTGGGAGGTAAACGACTCAGGCCTTTGCTCACGCTGCTGGCAGCGGACCTTTTCGGGGAAGAATCAGAGAGGGTGATTGCACCGGCTATCGGCGTGGAAATTTTTCATAATTTCTCGTTGCTGCACGACGACCTCATGGATCGGGCAGATATGCGGAGAGGCCACCCCACGGTACACAAGAAGTGGAATGCAAATACCGCTATCCTTTCGGGGGATGCCATGATGATTGAAGCATACAAGTATATTGCTAGGGTGCCTTCCCCCTTTCTATCGCGGGTATTAAACCTTTTCTCTGCTACCGCCATGCAGATATGTCGAGGGCAGCAGTATGATATGGATTTTGAACAGCGTACGGATGTCACGGAGGCTGAATACCTTGAAATGATCCGGTTGAAGACCGCGGTTTTGATTGGTTGCGCGTTGAAAATCGGAGCTGTCATTGCAAAAGCATCCGATGACGATGCCGAATCACTTTACCAGTATGGGATTAATATTGGACTTGCTTTTCAGTTGAAAGACGACCTGCTTGATGTGTACGGCAACCCCGATACCTTTGGTAAAAAAATTGGAGGGGATATCTTGTGCAATAAAAAAACATACCTGCTTATAAGGGCATTAAAAAACTCCTCTCCCTCTCAACGACGAGAACTTGACCGATGGCTGAAAAGTGAAGAGTTTGTTGCCGAGGAAAAAATTAATGCTGTTAAAAAAATATACGATGAATTAAATTTAAAAGTTATCGCTGGAAATCTCATCGAAAAGTATTATCTTGCATCTTTGGATTGTCTCTCCTCTGTTCATGTGCCGGATGAACGTAAACAAGAATTAATCGTGTTGTCGGAAAACCTTATGTACAGGCAGAAATAGACCTATCGTTTAAAACTCTCACACTTATGCCCTACCGACGATTACCCAATACCGATGCAGCCCGTATAAAAGCACTGAAAATCGCGATTGAGAAAGCGGCTAAAACCGATTTTCTAGAGCTATCATTCTCTTATAAAGTATTGGATGAAGCGAAAAAAATCGTCGACCGCTTTGAGCATCTTTCCGCTCGTTACCAGCAGATGCATGATACACAGGTAAAAGCCAACAAAAGCTTCCTTCTTAAAGCAAAAAATGCCCGAATGTACCTTTCTCATTTCGTGCAAGTTCTTTACATGTGCGTTTTACGTTCCGAGATCAAAGAGGAGCAGTTGAAGCTGTATCAGCTGGAAGAGGCTAAGATGCTGGTGCCTGATATCACGTCGCACGAACTCCTGTTGGAATGGGGAGCAAAAATCATAGAGGGAGAAAACAAACGCGTCGCCCAAGGAGGCGTTCCGATCTATAACCCCTCTATCGCGAAAGTGAACGTGATGTACATGCTTTTCAAAGAGGGATTTCAAACACAGAAGTTGCATCAGAAAGCTACTGCTCGTGTATTAAATGAAGTGGCAAACTACCGAGAAGTGGTCGACAAGGTGATCTATGATATCTGGGAAGAGGTGGAGAAAAAAAACAATGGGTTGCCGCTTAAACAGCGTCTTGCCAAAAATCAAGAATACGGCATCGTTTATTATTATAGAAAAGGAGAAATGGTAAAATGAGTAGTATTGATACCCATGCTCATTTGTATCTCAAGGAATTTCACGCGGATTTCGACGCGGTGGTCTCACGCGCGCAAAATGCAGGAGTTGAGAAGGTATTATTGCCCAATATTAACGAGGAAACCATCGACGCGATGAAAACGTGCTTGTCCCGCATTCCGGCATTTTTTAGTCCCATGATGGGGCTGCACCCGACGAGCGTGACAAAAATGTGGCGTGATCAATTGAGCATTATTCATGAAGAACTCGTGCAGGGGGGCTATATTGCCGTGGGAGAAGTGGGGATTGACCTTCATTGGGACAAATCGTTGGAAAAAGAGCAAGTGCAGGCATTTGAAGCTCAACTGGAGTGGAGCAAAACGTATAACCTGCCACTTTCCATTCATTTCAGGAATGCCACCAAACAAGTGGTGGATAGCGTTCGGAGAGTAGGTGAAAATTCTCTTCGGGGAGTATTCCACAGTTTCGGGGGGGATAGGGAGGAGTTAGAAATGATTTTATCGCTCAAGAACTTCCTAGTTGGGGTGAACGGGGTGCTAACCTATAAAAACTCGGGATTGGCAGATACGCTTATCCATTGCCCCCACGATCGGCTGATAGTAGAAACGGACGCGCCTTATCTTTCTCCGGTTCCCTACAGGGGGAAGAGAAATGAATCATCGTACCTCCCCTTTATCCTGCATAAACTTTCAGAGGTTTGGACGATAAACCCGAAGCAAGTAGCCGCGATCACCCGTCGCAATGCCAGTGCACTTTTTGCGTTGAAAGAGTAAAAAATAAGGCCTGTATTGCACTGGGAAAAGGGATTGAAAATGGAAAAAAGGTGGCTAATAAAAATAAATCGCGATAGAAGTAGTATATAATCGATAAATTCTGTAATTTTGCCCACTGAATGGAGCGGGAATGAATATTTTTTTGTAATTTGCACCCCGTTTTGCGAGGGTGCCTCATTTTTTGGAGAGGTGCTCGAGTGGTTGAAGAGGCACGCCTGGAAAGCGTGTATACGCCGAAAGTGTATCGCGGGTTCGAATCCCGCTCTCTCCGCTCCCAAATTTATTAAAGGAAAGTCATCGTTTAAAAATATTGCGATTCAAACTAAAACAACTAATAAACAAACAAATCAAAAGATCATTAATCACAAAATTGAACACACAATGAAAAAGTTATTTGCAATTTTAGCAATCTTCGGAATGATGTCTGTAGGATTGTCTTCGGTTCTTTTCGCGCAAGAAACCACTCCTGAAGAAGCCACTGAGCAGGTAGCAGTTGGAGCGGTAGAAACTTCTCCCGCGCTTATTCAAGAATCTACTGGCGGAATGCACCAAGCCTTAAAAGTGAAATTCATCGAGGGGGGTGCCGGGTTTATGAGCTTGATCGCTATCTGTTTGATCCTTGGGCTGGCTTTCTGTCTAGAAAGAATCATCTACCTGAGCTTGGCCGACGTTGATCCTGATGCATTCTTGAGCAAAGTGGACGATGCTCTCGATAGAGGTGACGTGGAAGCGGCAAAAGATATCGCACGCGACACCAGAGGCCCGGTAGCATCCATCGTTTATCAAGGGTTACTTCGTCTAGACCAAGGTGCCGATGCGGTAGAACGCTCTATAGTGAACTACGGCGGTGTACAATCTGGATTACTGGAGAGAAACCTCTCCTGGATCACGCTGTTTATCGCTATTGCCCCGTCACTCGGGTTCTTGGGAACGGTAATAGGGATGGTTATGGCGTTCGACGATATTCAACGAGCCGGTGACATGAGTCCCACCATTGTAGCAGGAGGTATGAAGGTAGCGTTGATTACCACCGTGGGTGGTCTTATCGTGGCCATTATTCTTCAAATTATCTACAACTACATCCTTTCGAAAATGGAAACCATCCTTAACAAGATGGAAGATGCATCGATCACTTTTTTGGATCAAGTAATTAAATACAACATTAAATACAAAAACTTGTAACTAGTATGGCTGTAACAAAAATACACAGAACCTCCCGGACTGTACTCATCATAGGTGTACTTATATCTATTGTTGTGATGGGACTGTTCTATTTCGGTGGACAAGCCGCGCCAGAAGATTTAGTCGCGGGCGACTTGAGTCAGCCTCTATTTACAGATCTTTTATTGTACTGGGCTTATATATTATTGGCCTTAACAGTGATCGTTCTTATCGGATTTGCTGTAACTGATTTTCTTAGAGGACTGAGAGAAAACCCTAAAAAAGCATTGTCTGGATTATTGGTATTGCTTATCTTGGTTGCATTGTTGGTGATCACTTATATCATGGGTGATGGCACTTTATTAAATATACCCGGGTATACGGGAAGTGATAACGTACCTACTATGCTAAAAATGACCGACATGTGGCTCTATTCTTGCTACGTCATGTTAGTCGTCACGTTGCTAGCCATGATTGTCTTGCCATTATTGAGCAGGAAAAAATAATCGACTTGTCGAGAAATCATATTAAAGAAAGGTAAAATTTATGGCAAAATCAGAGAAAAAGGTTCCAGCACTCAACGCGAGTTCCATGGCAGACATCTCTTTCCTGTTGCTGACCTTCTTCTTGTTGGTATCGA
>JAAYTC010000275.1 GCA_012518155.1 Bacteroidales bacterium
CTTCTTTCAAAGGGGTATACTCAACTGATGGGACGATCTCACGCTGAACTGGATCTTTTGGACGCTCGAGCGGTGAAAGAGTTCTTTGACAAGGAAAGACCCGAATACGTTATCCTCGCGGCGGCATTCGTGGGGGGGATCGTGGCTAATAACACGTACCGGGCCGATTTCATCTATCAAAATTTACAGATCCAGAATAACGTGATCAGCGAGAGCTTCCGGCATAAGGTGAAAAAACTGTTGTTCCTAGGTAGCAGTTGCATCTACCCCAAGGAAGCCCCGCAGCCGATGAGTGAGGAAGTACTTCTTACCTCCCCTCTAGAATATACTAACGAGCCCTATGCCATCGCCAAGATTGCCGGCCTCAAGATGTGCGAGAGTTTCAATATTCAGTATGGCACCAACTATATTGCTGTAATGCCCACTAATCTATATGGACCCAACGATAATTTCGATCTGGAGAAGAGCCACGTATTACCGGCATTGATCCGAAAGATGCATTTAGCGAAATGCTTGCAAGAAAATAACTGGAGTGGCATTCAAAAAGACCTGAAACGAAGGTCTTTGGACGAAATGAATGGTAAAAGTACGGTTGATAACTTCGTCTTCACTTTGAATAAGCTTGGAATATTCGAGAACCATCTGGAATTGTGGGGGACGGGTAAACCTCGACGTGAGTTCCTCTGGAGTGAAGACCTGGCAGACGCGTGTGTGTATATCATGGAGAATGTGAATTTCCGGGATCTAAGCAGGGATAAGAAGGAGATACGAAACTGTCATATCAATATTGGAACAGGGAAAGAGATAACGATTAGAAATTTAGCAGCTCTGGTTGCAGAAATAGTAGGATACAAGGGGAAAATAAAATTTAATCCGGCGATGCCCGACGGAACCATGCGCAAGCTAACCGATGTGTCGAAACTGAGATCGTTGGGATGGCATCACCGGGTAGAGCTTGAAAACGGGATTGCTCAAATGTACAAATGGTATTTGGAGGATCAACAACAAATGAATGGGCTTAATCACCTTGCTTAAATGCAATAATTTAATATACGTATGGTCATTAATTCTTTCAGCTTTTTGTTCTTCTTTGTAATCCTATTTTTGGTTTACTATTTTCCTTTGAAGAACAATGCCAACGCGCAAAACATATGGTTACTGGTGGCAAGTTACCTGTTTTATGGCATCGCGGATTGGAAAATGTTGCCCCTGTTGGTGGTGTCAACCGTCGTTTTTTACGGGTTGGGATTATTCATTTCCCAAAGTGCCGGAAAAAGAGCATCCTTGCTGACTTCATTAGGAGTCATCGCGGGAGTGGGAATGCTCCTCTATTTTAAATACCTGAATTTTTTTATTGATTCATTCGCAACCTTGTTCAGTTCCATCGGGATTAGGGTAAATCTCACAACGCTCCATATCATTTTTCCACTGGGGATCAGTTTTTTCACGTTCCGATTGATGAGCTACGTGATTGAAGTATATCGGGGTAAAATGGAGCCTGTACGTGATTTCGTGGCGTTTGCCGCGTATATCGCCTTTTTCCCCACCTTGTTAGCCGGACCCATTGATCGTCCCAATATCTTTATCCCTCAATTGAAGTCATCTCGTGCTTTCAATTACGATCTGGCAGTGGATGGAACGCGCCAGATTCTTTGGGGAATATTTAAAAAGATGGTCATCGCGGATAATATGGCACTCTTTGTCGGCTCGGTCTGGGGAGACTTGGCAGGTCAGAATGCCACGACTCTGATTTTGGCAGCACTGATATTCCCCTTGCAGCTATACGCTGATTTTTCGGGATATTCCGATATGGCTATCGGCGTAGGTAAGCTATTGGGCATACGAGTGGCTGTCAACTTTCGTTATCCATTCTTTGCCCGTAACGTGGCAGAGTACTGGCGCACATGGCATATGTCGCTCACTTCTTGGGTAACAGATTACGTATTTATGCCCCTAAACGTGAAATTCAGGGAGTGGGGTACCACCGGTCTCCTGTTGGCCATTATAATAAATATGGTGGTGATAGGGATATGGCATGGTGCAAATTGGACCTATGCCGTTTTCGGTTTGTACCATGGCTTGTTATTCATCCCTTTAGTACTTACTGGATCGTTTGCCAAAAAGAAAAAATTAATAGCCAACAGGTATGGTTTGCCTACTGGGGGCGATTTCACCAAGATGGTTGGAACCTATTTACTAGTTGCTTTCGGTTTGATTATTTTCAATGCTCCCTCCGTAGGGCAAGCCGGAATGTTTATAGAGGGTTTGCTTAATTTTTCAAACATGGCCACTATTACGGCCGAAGGGCTTCGCATGCTCGTTTTGTCGTTGTTTTTTGCTGCATTAATGCTTATCGCCGAATGGAAACAACGCGATAAGGAATACGCGTTGCAAATTGATACTATATTCCCCAAAAAAGTGGTTCGGTATGCTATTTACTGGGTTTTGCTGATTATATCTGTACTGTTCAGTGGCGAAGAACAGGTGTTTATTTACATGCAATTTTAGAAGGTATGAAAAAGTATTTGTTCGAAATGTTTTTTGTCTTCCTATTGCCGATTAGCTTGATCGCGGTGATCGCGGAGTACTCGCTGCGAAAAATACCAAACGATTACGCGTTCAAGAATCAATGGCTCACGGAAAACAGCCACGATGTAGAGGTCCTAGCTCTAGGAGCATCTTCCATCCTGCACGATATAAATCCACACTATTTACATAAAAAGGGATTTAATGCAGCGCATTTATCACAGTCATTAAAATACGACCACCTAATATTTAATAAATTTATCGATCAGATGCCCTCGTTGGAGTACGTGATCATGGGCATTGATTTTTGGACTCCCTTTGGGGATATCGAAGAGAGCCCGGAGTGGTGGAGAGTGAAGTATTATAATATACATTATGGTGGTAAACTGTATCGATGGCAAGGCAGGTATAATTACGAACTTTACTTTCGTGATATCGCTACCTTTAAAAGAGCGGTCAATGGTTTATTAACCTTATTGGGTTTGAAAAATGAAACCCATATCACGACAGATGATCGAGGGCATGGGATTCATTACACTTTTGATAATAGAGCCGCTGAATGGGATAACGGGGAATTTGAGGCTTCTCGACACAACGCCTTGATTGCGGATATAATTGGTAAGCGTCGAATCGAACAAAATAGGCAATACGTGGAAGAGATTATTAATAAGAGCGCCGAGAAAAACGTAAAAGTGATATTGATTATCGCACCGTTATTTCAATCATACAGAAACAACCAGCAGAGGGTATTCGTGGATCAACAAAAAGAATTTTGTCGCTATTTCAGGGACAATTATTCGAATGTTCTGTTTTATGATTTCTCGGATGATCCACGTTTTATGGAGGATGATTTTTACGATGCCAATCACTTAAACGAGAGAGGCACGGAGAAATTTACGCGAATACTGGACAGCATCATCAGTGGTGATTCATCACGATTTGTAGTAAATAATAAAACTGTAGTATTAAAATGATTAGCAATCTTACTACCCTACAGAAAAATCTCAAAAGAGATTCATCGATTCTACCAATGCTAAAAGTGGCATTGGTGGGTGATACGGCTACCCAGTTCCTCGCTGTGGCTTTAAAGGGGATAGGAATAGAAAGAGGATTCAAACTCGATCTATTCGAAGCCGATTACAACCAAGTTGAGCGCCAGTTGTTGGATGCAAGTTCCGAGCTGCATGTTTTTGATGCCGATTATATCGTCGTGTTTCAATCAACCCATAAACTGTTGTCTGGATTCAATAAAATGCCGCTGGAAAAACAACATACATTGGCTGATGAGCGTGTAGAATTCGTGAGAACCATTGCATCTACGAACAAATCGAGGCTTATTTATTTCAATTACCCCGAGATTGATGA
>JAAYTC010000276.1 GCA_012518155.1 Bacteroidales bacterium
AGGATTCTATGCAACCTAATCGGAAATGACGTGGAAAATGGCTTGTTGCCGGAGTCGGAGATTGACTTCCTGGGTGAGATGGTTGAAAATATTTGTTACAACAACGCCCGCGATTATTTCGGCTTTTAAAAGTAACGCTTTTAAGGGATACTTTTTCTTGATTATACACCCTTGTAAGAGGGGATTAATCTACTTTTGTCCGGTATAACATTATAAAAAAATAGTATGTATAAATTATTTGACATTAAAGACAAGGTAATTGTCATCACCGGGGGGACCGGTGTATTGGGGACGTCTATGGTTGAATACCTGGCTGCCCATGGTGCTAAAGTGGCTGTACTTGCCAGAAACATTGAAAAAGGGGACCGACTGATCGAGCAAGTAAAGGCGAACGGTGGTGAAGCGATGTTTCTTCAAACCGATGTAACCGATGAAGCGGTGTTGAAGAAAAATGCCGAGACCATTGCGACGCAGTACGGCGGTATCGACGTGCTTGTTAACGGCGCGGGCGGTAATATGCCCGGGGCAACTATCGGCCCGAATAACACTATTTTCGATTTGAACGCGGACGACTTCCGGAAGGTGGTGGATCTTAACTTGATGGGAACGGTGATGCCGACCCTAGCTTTCGCGGAATACATGGTAAAGAGCAAGAAAGGAAATATCGTGAATATCTCTTCCGCATCAGCACTTCGCCCACTCACCCGTGTCGCGGGTTATGGGGCTGCAAAGGCCGCGGTAACTAATTTCACCAAATACATGGCCGGAGAATTGGCTATTAAGTTTGGAGAAGATTTCCGGGTGAACGCGCTTTGTCCCGGTTTCTTTATCACTGAACAAAATAGGGCATTGCTGACCAATCCCGACGGATCATATTCCGATCGTGGGAACACCATTATAGCCCACACACCGTTCCGCCGATTTGGTAACCCGGAAGACTTGCTAGGCACCCTTCACTATCTGGTGAGTGATGCATCCAAATTCGTTACGGGAACGGTAGCCATCGTAGACGGAGGTTTTGATGCCTTTAGTATCTGATAAGCAATTAGCAATGAATGATTAATAATGAACAATTTCGAGTTCCCAGATTCTAAATCTTGAATTTGAAATCATTACAACAAAAACATGTCACTACAGTTAAGAAAAAAATTCAAATATTCGTTGGTAGTACCTACCAGCATAGGGGTACGTATTACACCGGCAGATGCTCAGCCGGTGCATAGTACCAATTTATTCCGGATGCACGCGACAAGTGCCGAAACGAATGTTGCCAGCATCTCCTCATACTTAGGGCTGCCGGTGAAAGTGCTCACCACTTTCGTGAAAGAGAGTCCCATCGCGGCTTTTATAAAAGCCGACCTGCGTGCCCGTAATATGGAGTACGAAGGGCCTGAAGTGGCTCAGGGAGATCCATGGGGTTATCGTCACCAGTTTAATATTGCCGATAGCGGTTTTGGATTGAGAGGCCCTCGCGTTCAAAACGATCGCGCAGGTGAAGTCGGCCGAACATTAAACGTGAAGGACTTCGACCTTGAGAGAATTTTCGGGGAAGAGGGGGTTCAGGTCGTGCATCTTTCAGGGCTGATTGCCGCGTTATCGCCCGAAACAAGTGAGTTTTGTTTGGAGATAGCCCGGTTTGCCAAAAAGCACGGTACTTTAATTTCATTTGACCTGAATCATAGGGCCACCTTTTGGAAAGGGAGAGAAACGGAACTGAAAGAGGCGTTTACCGAAATTGCTTCGTTATCGGATATTTTGATCGGTAATGAAGAGGATTACCAGCTCTGCTTGGGCATAAAGGGCCCCGAAGCGGGAGGTGAAAACATCGAGGAGACGTTGGATGCTTTTAAAGGGATGATCGCGAACGCGAAAAAAGCATTCCCGAACACCACTGTATTTGCCAACACTCTTCGGGAAGTGATCAGTGCTAACGAGCACCTTTGGGGAGCTATTGTTTACGAGAATAACAACTGGCACGAAGCACCACTTCGAAGAATTAACGTGATGGATCGTATTGGTGGTGGCGACGGGTTCGTGGGAGGGTTGCTTTATAGTATTCTCACCGGCATGGAACCCGAGAAATGGATCCAGTTTGCTTGGGCAAGTGGCGCGTTGGCGACCACCTTCCTCACCGATTATGCTCAACCCGCGGACGAGTCGGTGATTTGGAGCATTTGGGAAGGGAATGCTCGAGTAAAACGCTAGGACTAATGTGACTAATGTGTCAATGTGACTAATGTGTCAATGGGACTAATGTGCCAATGGGACTAATGCGACTAATGTGTCAATGAGACTAAAACAAAAATATAAATGAAACAAAAAGCAGATATAGGATTGATCGGGCTGGCCGTTATGGGCGAAAACCTGGTGTTGAACATGGAGAGTAAAGGGTATACCGTTGCCGTGTATAACCGTACCGTGTCGAAAGTGCACAACTTCGTGGAAGGCAGGGGCAAAGGAAAGAAGTTTATCGGTGCTGACTCACTGGAAGCATTCGTCGAAGCCATCGAAAGGCCCCGCAAAGTGATGCTCTTGGTAAAAGCAGGTAAACCGGTGGACGACTTTATTGAGCAACTTATTCCCTTGTTAGAACCAGGGGACATTATTATCGATGGTGGGAACAGCCATTTTCCGGACACGGTGCGCCGAACCGAATACGTGGAGAGCAAAGGATTACTCTACGTGGGAACCGGGGTGTCGGGTGGCGAAGAGGGTGCGCTGTTAGGGCCCTCACTGATGCCGGGTGGCTCCCCGGAAGCATGGCCCCATGTGAAGGAGATCTTTCAAGCGGTAGCCGCCAAGGTGGACGATGGCGTTCCATGCTGCGACTGGGTAGGTGAAAACGGGGCCGGGCACTTCGTGAAAATGGTCCATAACGGCATCGAGTATGGTGATATGCAGATTATCAACGAAGCCTACCACCTTATGAAAGACTTACTGGGAATGGATGCTTTTGAGCAACATGAGGTCTTTAAAAAATGGAATCAAGGGGTGCTGGACTCATATTTGATCGAAATTACCACTGATATCTTGGCGTACAAAGATGAGGATGGAAGCCCGCTCGTGGAAAAGATACTGGATACCGCGGGACAGAAAGGAACCGGAAAATGGACAGCTATCACTGCACTTGATCTGGGGATACCTCTCACGCTTATCGGCGAGTCGGTCTTTTCGCGCTGCTTATCGGCTCAAAAGGATTTGAGGGTGAAGGCTTCTGAGACGATCAAGGTTGAAAAAACCACGTTTGGTGGAGATAAGCAGCAATTTATCAACGACTTGGAAATGGCGTTGTACGGGGCCAAGATTATCTCCTATGCACAGGGATACGACCTGATGATGGAGGCGGCCAAGGAGTACAAGTGGAACCTGAACTACGGGGGCATCGCTTTGATGTGGCGGGGTGGATGTATCATTCGTTCTCGTTTCTTGGGAGATATCAAAGACGCTTTTGATGCTAACCCAACACTGGAGAACTTATTGTTGGCGCCTTTCTTCAAAGAAGCGGTACTCTCCGCTCAAGAGAGCTGGCGTAGGGTCTGTGCCGCTGCTTTGGTGCACGGCATCCCTGTGCCCGCGCTTACTTCGGCACTTGCCTATTTCGATGGCTTCCGGAGCGAACGATTGCCTGCCAACCTGTTGCAAGCACAGCGGGACTACTTTGGTGCACACCAGTATGAACGTGTGGATGCCCCACGCGGGGAGTTCTTCCATACCGACTGGACGGGACGAGGTGGCAGTACAGCGTCGACCACGTACGATGTCTAAATTGATTCGATGATTCGATGATTCGATATCTTGGCTCTTTTGTCTTGAATCAATTAGCACATTGGCACATTGGCACATTGGCACATTAACAAATTAGTACATTAATAAAATGATCTACTACGAAAATGGATCCCCAACGTCAGATTTATCACGGGATGATCTGCAACGGGGATTATATGAAGCATTGGATAAATTGGGGAAACGGCGCAAAGTGCTTGCCGTTCCGCCCGATTATACCCGTTTGCCCAGCAGAGCGGGTGAGCTCACGGAGATGTCATGGGAGTATTACAACGAGGCTCTCACCGATGTTCTCCCTGCTCTAGGTACGCATACTCCCATGACAGATGAGCAAGTTAATCATATGTTTGGGCAGATGCCGAAAACGCTTATCCGCGAACACGACTGGCGGAACGACGTGATCACGCTGGGGGAGGTGCCATCCCAATACGTGAGCGAGGAGACCAACGGGGGCGTCAATTTTCCTTGGCCGGCACAGGTGAACAAGCTGCTGGTGGAGGGAGGGTTCGACCTTATCCTCTCCATTGGCCAGGTAGTGCCCCACGAAGTGGTGGGGATGGCCAACTACAACAAAAATATCCTCGTGGGAACCGGGGGGAGCGAAGGGATCAACAAGAGCCATTACATCGGTGCGGTGTATGGTATGGAGCGGATGATGGGACGATCCGACACGCCGGTACGCCGGGTGTTTAATTATGCCACCGAAAAGTTTTTAAAAGGGATGCCTATCCTGTACGTGCTTACCGTGGTGGGTGTGAACGAAAAAGGAGAGCAACAAACCTATGGGCTGTTCGTGGGGGATGATATCGAAGTGTTCGATAGGGCGTCGAAACTCTCACTGGAGGTCAATTTCGTGATGGTAGAGCGCCCGCTGAAAAAGACAGTGGTGTGGCTTGACCCCTCCGAATTTAAAAGTACATGGCTGGGCAATAAGTCGATCTACCGTACCCGCATGGCTATTGCCGACGGGGGTGAGTTGATCGTTCTGGCCCCCGCGCTGAAAGAGTTCGGCGAGGACAAAGCCATCGATCGGCTTATTCGAAAATATGGTTATCACGGCACCCCCGCCACTTTGAAGGCCGTGGCGGAAAATCAAGACCTCAGGGATAACTTGGGTGCCGCTGCTCACTTGATACACGGCTCATCAGAAGACCGCTTTACCGTTACATATTGTCCAGGGAAGGAGGAAGAAAATCTCACCCGCGAAGAGATCGAGAGCGTAGGATTCCGGTGGGGAGATTTCGATGAGGTAATGGAACGTTATAACCTCTCAACTCTGAAAGAGGGGTTTAACATCCTTCCTGATGGGGAAGAGATCTATTATATTTCGAGCCCGGCACTTGGACTTTGGGCACATAAAGATCGGTTCGAGTAAACCCCGTGAGAAGGAACGCCGGCGTTATAAAACACGAAGGCTCTTCACACGAGAATCATTGAAAAAATGAACACTAACTAATATAAGCATGACAACGAGAAGAGAATTTATCAAAAACGCGGCCTTGGCATCTGCCGGGCTGGCGGTGGGTGGTGTCTCCACCCGGATGAGCGCAGCGAGCTACAACCGGGTAGTGGGCGCTAATAAAAAAGTAAATTTGGCCCATATAGGAATCGGTAATAGGGGATGGGAGAATATCAACTCGTTTGAAAATACCGGGTTGGCCAACGTGGTGGCCCTTTGCGACGTGGACTTGGGAGCCGAGCACACCCAGAAGGCATTGGCCATGTACCCTAAAGCCAAACGGTTCAAGGATTTCAGGGAGATGTTCGATAAGATGGGGAACGAGATCGAAGCGGTGGCTATCTCTACGCCCGATTTTGCCCATTATCACCCCGTCGTGATGGCGATGGCCGAAGGGAAGCACGTGTTCGTGGAAAAACCACTGACCCGCACCTTCCACGAGTCGGAACTGCTCCTGAAAGCTGCTGCCAAATACCCTAACGTGGTCACCCAGATGGGTAACCAAGGGCACTCGGAAGCTAACTACTTCCAGTTCAAAGCCTGGAAAGAGGCAGGCATTATAAAGGATGTGACGGCTGTTACCGCGCATATGAACAACGCGCGACGCTGGCACGGGTGGGACCCCTCCATCACTAAATTCCCCGCGGCAGAACCTATTCCAGAGACATTGGATTGGGATATATGGCTGATGTCGCAGCGTTACCACGACTATAACAAAGATTTTCACTACGGCCAATGGCGCTGCTGGTACGATTTTGGTATGGGAGCCTTGGGTGACTGGGGTGCGCATATTATCGACACCGTACATGAGTTTTTAGACTTAGGGTTACCTGAAGAAATTACTCCTCTGTGGCTGAAAGATCATAACGATTACTTCTTCCCCATGTCGAGTACCATTGAATTCAAATTCCCCGCCCGCGGTGATATGCCCCCGTTGGTCATCACTTGGTATGATGGGGTAGATAATATCCCATCCGTTCCCGAGGGGTATGGAGTGTCTGAGCTCGATCCCAATATCCCGACGGTAGCCGGAGGGCAAATTCAACCGGCGAAACTGAACCCGGGGAAGGAGATCTATAGCAAAGAACTTACTTTTAAGGGCGGTTCGCACGGGAGCACGCTGAGCATTATACCCGACGAGAAAGCGAAGGAGATGGAAAAGCACCTACCTGAAGTGCCCAAGAGCACCTCCAATCATTTCGCGAACTTCCTACTGGCTTGCCAAGGAAAAGAGAAAACACGCTCGCCGTTCGAGGTCGCCGTTCCATTAAGCCAAGTGTTCAACTTGGGAGTGGCCGCGCAGCGACTTAACCGGAAGATCGTGTTCGACCGGGATACAAAACGGGTGACTAACGATGCCTTCGCGGACGCGTACCTTGCTGGGGAACCACCAAGGAAAGGCTGGGAAGATTTTTACGTGATTTAATTGATAATTGATAATTAAGAATGAACTATTCCGGAAGGAATATAATCGTGATAACAATGAAAAAGAATATTTTAATCCTGTGTGCAATGATACTTGCTTTCTCTTCCTGTTCGCAAGGGCCCAAATGGCAGGATCTGTTTAATGGAACAGATTTAACAGGTTGGGAGAAACTGAACGGAACAGCAGAATTTAAAGTGGAAGATAATACCATCATCGGGATATCCGAGATGAACACGCCAAACACTTTTTTAGCTACCACCGAAGATTACGGTGACTTTATTTTAGAGTTTGATTTTAAAGTGGACGATGGACTGAACTCGGGAGTACAATTTCGTA
>JAAYTC010000277.1 GCA_012518155.1 Bacteroidales bacterium
CCAAGCAAAAGCTGCCGAGGGGAACAGTCCCCATTGGTTATCCGGGCTGAATCGCGATGATCCGTCGTTACGTAACGTTAAGGTCAATAGATAACGATCCAGAATCGAGTAGTTCAGACGCCCAAAGAAAGAGATCACGTAGCTCTCGGTAGAGTAGTCGTAGCTATCTCTATAAAACTCTTCGCCTGTTTCGGATGCCATAGCCGCTGAATAGGGATAGGTATCCTCTGTTTCGTTATAAAAACGTTGCCAAGAGTAGCCTCCCATTGCATCCAAGCGGTGTGCGCCGAAGTCTTTGTTGTAATTGAGGTAAAAATCGAGCAAGGTGTTGCTCTTGTACTGGTGGTACGTCCTGTTATCGCCCCAACCGGCTTTGTAGTTACCCCATGTCCAGCTCATGGGCGAGTTATCATCAATCAGCACCTCACCGTCGCTCTTCGAAATATCGTATCCCAAGTTAAGGTTAGCCCTTAGGTCAGGTAAGAAGGGGAACGCGTAATCGAGTTGCATGTTCCCGATGCTCCGGTAAACGGTCGAGTTGTCGTGTTTCTGCTCCAAAATAGCCAGTGGGTTAGCCAAGCCAATATCGATGGGGGTTCCATCGGATTTGAGCGACATGTAGTACCCGTTTCCGTAATTGGAGTTAGTAGAATAAATCGGCATCGTGGGATCAAACTGGGTGGCCGAGTTGATGGCTCCCTGATCCGCGAAGCGGTTGGTAATATACATCCCTTTCGCGTTCAGCTGCACCCTCAACTGATCATCGAAGAACGATGGCGTGAGGTTGATATTTCCTGTGAATCGCTCTAAGTTAGATGTCCTCAAGATACCGTTCTCGTTCGTATATCCCACCGATACCCGATAGGGCAGCACTTCGCCCACAGAGCCAGAAGCACTGAGGTTATGATCGGTGCTCACGGCCGTCCTGTAAATCTCGTCCTGCCAATTGGTCTCGCTGTTGCCCAGGGCTGCTGCCTGTTGGCTATCCGCTCCAAATGAGTTAACCACGTAGTCACGGAAGGTTGTGGCATCCATTACATCTACGATGCCTGTCTTGGTGCTAACCGACACGTTACCGTTATAGGAAACCTGCACTTTGCCACTGTGTCCTCTCTTGGTGGTAATGATGATTACCCCGTTGGAGGCACGTGACCCGTAAATGGCCGTGGCCGAGGCATCCTTAAGGATGGTGAAGGTCTCGATATCGTTGGTGTTGATGGTACTCAAGGGATCCGCCATTCCGCTTATACTGGTAGCATTATCCACCGGTACTCCATCAATCACGATCAACGGATCGTTACTGGCCGACATGGAAGAGCCTCCCCGGATGCGTATGCTTGATGAAGATCCGGGAGCACCCCCAGCTGATACAACGCTCAATCCAGCGACCTGGCCCGCCAATAGATCGGAGGGCGAGGTGGCTAAGCCCCGGTTTATGCTGGTGGCATCCACAGCCACCACCGAGCCCGTAGCATCGTCTTTTCGAACTGTACCGTAACCAATCACCACCAGCTCGTCGAGCAGTTCGGTATCCTCTTGGAGGATGATATTAATCACGGTTTGATTATTAATGGAAATCTCTTGCGGTTGATAACCGATGTAGCTGATTTCCAGAACCCCGTCTGCGGGGGCTTGCAACAAGAAGTTACCATCGAAGTCGGTAACGGTTCCCGTTGAGGTTCCTTGCACCAGAATATTGGCACCGATAATTGGTTCGCCGCCCATATCCGTTACCGTTCCCCTCACGTTTATCGTCGTGCCGGTTTGTGCACTAGCCGATACAACCAGAAACATACCCGATAACAATGTCATCAGGAACGCTTTCATACTTTTTTTTAAATTTACATGCATGTTGTTAACGTTATAAGATCAACTAATTAATACTCGCTTCATTTATTCCCCCTAAATCTCAAGAATTTTTCTTATAGTCCCAAGAAATCCTCCCAAGTTTTTCAAGAAATATTGTAGAAAAGAAATATAATAAATGAAAGGTTAATTATTCCCATTTATTGCTTACTTTGACACTCTACATATAAATGAAACAAAATTAACCCCTATTGGTTCGCGGTGAGTATGAATAGCACGATTTAACTTCGAATGGCTGTGCAAACGATTGCATTTTGATAGGTAAGATGTAAAATATCAAATAGTTGTATCGGTTGTTTTTAAGGTAAGATAATTAATAGGAGGGGTATGATGAAGCAAAAAGACAGAGGGTGGGCTTTACGCCTCTCTTTTTGCTTCAAATGTCCCTCGTATTGTTGAAATGTGTAAGGTGCTGACGTAGTTATTTAGTGTCTTCTTTCTTAGGGTTATGTTTTGTTTTTGGGACGGTCACGATTCTCTTTTTAGCCCGAGATGTGATTCTTCTTCTCAGTTTTAAAAGAAATCGCCGGCTCGGTTTGCTTTTGAGGTACGATTCGATATGGCGCGCCCGTTTCTCTTCCATTATCTGTTCAATTTCGATCAAGATGCCCGACTCTTCCACGTCGCCGAACTCGTCGTTCACGGCGGTACCGAAAAAACGCATGGTGGGAGATAATCCCATATAGGCGTTGATCAGGGGAGGGATATTGTACCCGAGGGATCGTACTTCTTTATTCAGTATCCGGTAATCTTCCTTGAAGTTTTTCCCGTGGAATAGTTTTTTCATGGCATCAAAGCTCGTCCCTGTGATAAGTGGCTCAATAGGAGTCACTAACTCCTCCTTATCCGGAAAGTGCTTGTTGAGAAAATAGAGAATCATGTTTCGGGCGTTCTTGTTATAGGTTCCATACATGGTTACCTTCCCGAAAAAGTATTTAATATCGGGGTCAATAACGGTCAACGCACCCAACCCATCCCACAGGTTATCCAGTGCGAAGATGCCTTTCCTTCCCATGAGTGTAGATTGGTATTCCAATGAAACGAACGACCTCCCTAACTCTACGGTATACGGTAGGAACTCGTCGATAAACTGCGGGGAGAAGTGATAAAGGTGCGCGGTGGCCAACATTGGTTTTCCCTCCTCGTCGAACTCCACGTCGGAGCCATAAATAAAGCGGTAACCTCCTAAAATCTCTTCGTTTTCAGGATCCCATACGATCAACTGACGATAGGGTACCCCCATGGTATCGTATTTGTCGATATCGGCTTCCAATCCTGTGCCACCACCATAATGCCGAAAGGCTATTTCACGAAGACGCCCCACCTCCTTCATTAAGTTAGGGGAGTCGTGAGCGGTAAATACATAAATCTCGTTGTTGGCCTTGTTGGTGATGCGGACCCGTTTTTGCACGCTCAGTTCACTTTTTATTAATTCTTTATTTATTGGATCGATGATCGGTTTCATATGATTGAATTCTCATTTATGGTTTTAACGAGTACACCCTATTTTTCACGAAAAGTGCCCACTCTGACGGAGTTTTCGACTTGTCGAATTTCTGCC
>JAAYTC010000278.1 GCA_012518155.1 Bacteroidales bacterium
AGGCGGAATCTATGACAGTACTGTTCACACGGAAGTCAATACAGATTTCCGTGTGTCTCTCTTGCGAATGCGCAATACCTACACCAAACAGCAAGAGAATCAGTGTTATACAATATTTCTTAATGTGCATAAATCAGAATAGCTGTTATATATTGGAGACAGTCAACTATGTTAAATGACAATCATGATAATATTAATACGGCCAAGCGGTATTAAAAATCTGTCGCTAATTTAATATCTAAGTGTCTGAAAAAATAATGTTAGAAGCATTTATTTCGTTAGAATCACGAAATAAGCAAAAATTTATACGATTTCGGATTATTTTTTACGATTCAGAACTTTTTTGTTGCATCCAATTCACACTTTGGATGGGTATTACATAGGTGTTACTTTTCGATTTTGGAGTATTTTAAATACTCCTTGAACTGGTTGGGGGTCATGCCGGTTTCTTTACGGAATGCATCAAAGAATACCGACTTGGTATGAAACCCTGCTTCTGAAGCAATCTCTTGCAATGTAAAAGAGTTGCGTATATCCTCTTCATCTTCAAAAATGCTCAACACCTCTTGCACTCGATAACGGTTTACGAGTTCAGTAAACCTTGTGCCTTGTGCATTGATGGACTTGGAGAGATAACTCCTGTTGGTTCCCAGTTCACGCGATACCGTGTTTAAATCAAGGTCACTTCTCAGGTATTGCTTCTCTTTCTCAAGCCACTCTTTGAAATTGTTATAAAGTAGAAGATCTTTTTGCTCGTTGGTTAACGGGGAATTCTCGCTGTAAGCCTCTATTTCCCGTTGCTTTTTGATCAGGTTACTCATCTTTTGCTCGCTCTTCATCTGCGAGAGATTCTTTTTGACCAGCTCGGAGAGTGTATTGTTGATCTTCTTCCTCATTTTATTAACCACGAAAAGGCCAATTACGATCACTAAAATGATTGCGGCAATCGCGTAATTAAGCACTCGATTCCTTTTCTGATTCTCTTGCATAAGAATAAGCTCTCCTGCCGTTCCTTCTAATTGTAAACGGGTGTTCATGAATTCAACAATTCCCATGGAGGAGGCCTTGTTGTATTGTTGCATACTTAAGAGAGATGACTCCATATAATGGTAGGCTTTCGATGGGTCTGTTTTCAAATAGCCGACAGACAACTCCTTGTAGGCCTCGTGTTTTAAATAGTGTTGCCCATCCTCGCTGATAGTTTGTAAAGCCATATTAGCGTGATGAATTGCCGCTTCGTGCTCTCCCAGCTCATTGTAGAGAGAAGATAGGTGGATATAGGCTCTTGCCTTGATTCGTTCAGAGCCAAAAAAGACATCATCTATTTGAATCACCCGATCAAACATTCGGATAGCCTTGAAATGACTTTCTTTCAATCTTTCAATCCGGCCCATGTAGGTATAAAGGGAGGAGAGCATCTGACTGTCTAAGGAAATACTCGTAGAGGCCATCACTTTTTCAACATAACGTTGCGCCATTTCCGGGCGTTCTTGGTCAACACACAACTTTATGGCCACGATATAAAGGTAGTAAAGCTCTGCCGGGTCGTCGTGAGCTATAAACACGCTTTCTGCCTCCTCTATCATTTTCATCGCTTCGTCGTACGATCCCAATTCTGAATAAATACTGGCTAAAAATTTTTTATTGACTGCCGCGCTTTTGTCGAGTTTTACTTCCTGAAATTTCTGTATGGATCTGTAAAAAAGCCGTATAGCTATCTCGTAGTTTTCGTGATGAATCATCAGCCTCGCGAGCAGTCGCTCGTTAAGGGCGTCGCATCTTTTATCGTGGAATGCACCATTCATAAGGGACGCACCATTGATAAGGAAAGAGATAGCGCGGAATGCTTCTTGGTACCGGTTCAATCGAAGCGCGTTAAGGCCCTCGATGCTGTTATAATAGTAGCGGCCGCGTGGGCAGAGTATTCCGGTATTGATGTTTTGTAACACTAAAGCGGCACTATCGGCTTTTCCTATTTCGCTAAGCGCACCCGCTTGAAAGACGGAAATGACCGCATGAATTGAGCTGTGCTGAGTTTCCCGTGACGCCTGTTCCAAAAGCTGCAAGACCGTATCATTCTTATTTTCAATGAAGAACAGATCGATTGCTCCCTCCAGCAAAGCCGGGTAAGGGTAGGTGGTTACCTCTTTACAAGAAACAAAAGAATACAATACTCCCAAGCACGTGAAAAGTATCACGGCAACGTTAATTCTACTGGTACTGTTCATAAGCCGTTATATATGCGGTGTCTTTCGAACCGTAGAGGTATAAATTTCCTTCAAATATATACATTTTATTGTTACGTGCTACATTTTTCCCGAAATTATTTTATCATAAAATTTTGATTTCTTTATTTTTATTGTATTTTTGTTTTTCATTATCACGGCAAACCTTTTTCGTATGAATAAGGGTCCCACTCAATATGTACGTTCAAACATTTCTTCTTCTACTCATCAGATTTAAGTTTATTGCTTTAAAATTATTTTGTAAATGAAAAAAAGAAAAATACTTTGGTTTAGTGGTGCGCAATTTTCAGAGGATAAAATAAAGACTACAGGAACATGGTTAATAGCAATGGGAATTGCTTTAGCGAAGAGTGAAGATATAGAACTTTATAATGTAACATACGGAGATGAAGGA
>JAAYTC010000035.1 GCA_012518155.1 Bacteroidales bacterium
CGAGAGTAGCTATGTGCCGCGCGAGTTGAACAGGGAGATTTCGGACTACCTGGAGAGCCGTGACCTCCATGCTGCTAGCAAGAGCCAGAGCGACACGAGCGTGGTGGCAGGACAACGCAAGGGATTTCTGGACAGGGTGAGGAATGTATTTGATGGCCGGCCCGACTCAACGATCGTGATCGAAAGTAGGTCGGTGGTTGCTGATAACGAGTTTAAGTTAATTGTAGATACGATCATTAATAAGGTGAGATACTCCGAAAGGCTCGATCTGGAGCGTCAACGCCATTTTCAACATGCTTTTTTCAAGCGACAGGAGTTAATAAGCAGCACCAACCGAATGCTCACGGCAAGGATCGACGATCTGCTGAAGGAGATAGAACAGGAAGAGATGGCCAAATCGGTTCAACTTTTGGTCGAAAAAGAGAAGGCGCTTACCCGATCGCAAAACACCATGCACTTGGCATCGGTAGCAGCAATCGCGATCGCGATCCTGTTCGGTGTCCTATTTTTAATCGATATAAACCGGAGTCAGCGATACCGCAAGCAACTAGAGGCGTCTAACCGCCGTATATCGGAATTACTGGCCGCGCGAGAAAGGCTCATGCTCACGATATCACACGATATCAAGGCACCGGTAAGTTCTATCTTGGGCTACCTTGAGCTGATGTCGGGCGACGTGCTAAAGGGAAAATCCAACGAGCGTGCGATTACTGTAGAGGATGACGGGCAAGAGGGTAACAGGCAAGAAGATAACGGCCAAAGTGAACAGCAAAAAGTCGAAGAGTACCTCTCGAACATGGAGCAGTCGGGTCAGCACGTGTTACAGCTTGTTTCTACGCTGTTGGATTTTCACAAGCTGGAGTCGGGCGCGTGGCAAATGAAGCGTTCCGACGTGAACCTGCGAGATTTGGTAAATGAAACGGCTCTTAGCTTCAAGCCCTTGGCCGACGGTAAGGGGCTGGAGTATCATGTGGATAATGGTTTGCACGAAAGCGAGGTGCGTTATATCGATCCCTACGTGATGAGGCAGGTGATGAGTAACCTTATCTCGAACGCGATCAAGTATACGGCAAAAGGGAGCGTGTCGATTGAAGCTCGGGAGGTAGCGGCCGATGGTTATTCTCGTCTGCAATTTAACGTGATTGACACGGGGCCGGGAATCGAATTGGAGGATCGGGAAGTTATATTCCAGGATTTTAAACAGTTGGAGAACTCGGGCGACCCGCTGAAGCGAGTGGATGGAAGTGGACTTGGATTGGCCATTACCAAAGGGTTCGTGGAGGCGTTGAACGGTGATATCCGGTTGGAGTCAGAAAAGGGCACCGGCTCGCGTTTCACGATTGATGTTCCCTTGGAATTCGCGCGGGACGAGGAGTTGTTGGCGAATGATACGCTGTTAGCAGACGAGGAGTTGTTAACAGTGGATGAGCATGACCCTTGGGAAGGGGCTGTTTCCGAATTATCGGTACTGGTGGTGGATGATGATCCGGTGCAGTTGAAGATGACACACGAGGTGCTAGCACGGGCCAATATAAGGGGGATCACGGAACAGTATCCCGAACGGGTGTTGCAGCGGTTGAAGGAGAAATCATTCGATATTCTTCTCATGGATTTACAAATGCCCGGTACCGATGGGATTGAGCTGGTTGAAAGGATACGCGACGCGGATGTCGAGGGTATCGACGAACTGCCTATAATCGCGTTGTCCGCGCGATCCGATATTTCGGAAAAGGAACTGAAAAAGAGAGGATTCACGGGCTTCCTGATTAAACCTTTCACGTCGAAACAACTTTACGGGATAATTTATCGATATGCCGGTGAGGGAGGCTCGCCAGTCGGAGGCAGTCCTCAGGCAGCCGAAAACGACGTTCGGGAAAACAACACCCCGTTAGCGAGGAAGGTAGACGGCGTGAAGGCATTGATTGATTTCGTGAAAGAGGACAAAAATGCTTCCCTCGGGATTTTACAATCGTACGAGACAGAGACTTCCAAAAACAGGGATCTCCTGAAAAGCGCGTTGGCTGAAAATGATGCGGAGGGGTGTAGTGAGATCGCTCATACGATTTTGCCGTTAGCGAGAATGATGAATGATGAACTTTTGACTTCACTGTTAGACCGACTGGAAAAGAAAGAAGCATTGAACGCGCGCGAAGAACAATCGTTAATGGATCGGCTGGAAGAAAAGATTAAAGAGGCAAGGGGTGTAATCGAGGAACTACACGGTCGGGACGCGGAACACTAAAGAGAGGTGACAGGACGAGAGAGTTGACAAATGAAAAGCTGACAAGTAGAGAAGCTGACAAGTAGAGAAGCTGACAAGTAGAGAATGCTAATAAGTGGTGCTGATAAGAGGAAAAGAGGAAAAGCGGAAAAGCGGGAACGGGATGATAACAAAATATGTCAAAGAATTTAATCGCCACCTGTTATTGGAAAAGGGGCTGTCACCCAATACCATCGATGCATATCTTACGGATTTACAGAAATTGATCGATTTCACCGAAAACAGGGGTATGGACCTTACCGCGATCGAAACGGCTCACTTGGAGGAGTTCCTGGCCGGTCTGCACGACCAAGGTCTTTCGGCTCGTTCAATGGCGAGGGTTATCTCGGGAATAAAATCCTTTTTCCGCTTTATGATGGAACAGGGGGAGACGAAAGAGGACCCGAGTTCGATGTTGGATGCTCCAAAGATAGGGCTGAAATTGCCGATCGTGCTGTCGATCGAGGAAATTGACGCGATTCTCTCTGTAATTGATGTCTCCACGGCAGAAGGAACCCGTAACTACGCGATAATAGAGGTGCTGTATAGTTGCGGGCTCCGTGTGTCGGAACTGACCCGCTTACGGTTCACGGAGCTCTATTTCGACGAGGGGTTTATCCGGGTCGAAGGTAAAGGGAGCAAACAACGGTTGGTGCCGATATCGGATGTGGCCATCCAGAAGATTCGCAACTGGCTCCCTTACCGAAACGAGATTAATATCCGGAAAGGACATGAAGAGTTTGTTTTCGTGAGCTCCCGGGGAACGGCAATATCCAGGATAACCGTTTTTCATTACGTGAAACTGTACGCGCAAGCGGCAGGTATACAAAAAGAGATTAGTCCCCACGTTTTTCGTCACTCTTTTGCCACTCACTTGCTGGAAAGGGGGGCGAATATCCGGGTGATACAGGAGATGCTGGGACACGAAAAAATAACCACCACGGAGATATACACGCATATCGATCGCCACTTCCTACGGCAAGAGATTATTGAACATCATCCGCGAAACAAAAAATAATGGGAGGCGTAAAATTCTCGGCAAAACGGCCGATGCTCCGAGATTATTTTATATATTTGCTAAAAAAATGATAACGTACGAAACAAGCTTCGAAATGGCCTGTTTTGTACCCATCGAATTAAAAAATTAGTATATGAAATTTATAGTATCAAGTGCCACGTTGCTGAATCATTTGCAGGCCATCAGCAGGGTTATCAACACCAAAAATACGCTGCCCATTTTGGATTGCTTTTTATTGGAGGTGAGAGATAGCACGTTAACGCTCACCGCGGCCGATAACGAAACGCGGTTAACAACAGCGGTAGAAGTAAGTAGCGTGGAAGGAGAGGGAAACTTGGCAATTAATGCCCGGAATCTTCTTGACCCGCTCCGTGAGCTTCCCGATCAACCGCTCACCTTTGATATTAATGACGAAACGCTGGAGGTGTTCATTTATTACCACAACGGGAAGTATAATTTCGTGGGGCAAAATGGTGATGAATATCCGGAGCCGAAAGCACTGAAGGAGGACTTCATGACGTTGAGCTTGGACGCGGAAACGCTGTTTTCGGGTATCAACCGCACCGTTTTCGCGACCGCCGACGATGAGCTGCGGCCTGTAATGAACGGCATCTATTTTGATATTACTACCGACGACCTAACGTTTGTTGCTTCCGACGGGCATAAGCTGGTGCGGGTGACCACGAGCGAAGTAAAGGGCGAAGGGCGATCGTCGTTCATTCTTCCTAAAAAGCCGGCTAACCTGCTCAAGTCGCTTTTGCCACGTGAGAGCGGGATGGTGGAGATACAGTTCGATGAAAATAACGCGTATATCGCGACGGAATCGTACCAAATGGTGTGCCGCTTCGTGGAAGGGCGATATCCCAATTATAACTCCGTGATTCCGGAGAATAATCCCAACATGGTTACGTTAGACCGCCTAGCGTTGCTTAACGCGCTGAAGCGGGTGGCTGTCTTCTCCAACCCTTCGAGCAGCTTGGTAAAACTGCAACTCTCGGAAGATAAAATCGTGGTCTCGGCACAGGATATTGATTTTCTTACCGCGGCCGAAGAAACGATCGTGTGTAGTTACCAGGGTAACGTGATGAATATCGGATTTAAAGCGGTGTTCATGATCGATATACTAAATAATATTCCATCAGCGGATGTACGTATAGAGTTGTCTGACCCGTCACGAGCGGGCCTCATTCTTCCGGTCGAAAAAGAGGAGAATGAAGATATGCTCACGTTGTTGATGCCCATGATGTTGAACGATTAAACGGCGTATAAATGGAATTAAACCTTAAGAACCCACTGGTTTTCTTTGATCTCGAAACCACTGGGCTAAACATCACGCGCGATCGCATCATCGAGGTGTCGCTACTCAAAGTAGATCCCAATGGCAAAGAAGAGGTGAAAACTCGACGTATCAATCCCGAGATGCCTATCCCTCCCCAATCAACCGCCATTCATGGTATCACCGACGAGGATGTGAAAGATTGCCCCACCTTCAAGCAAGTGGCCAAATCATTGGCCGATCAACTGGAGGGTTGCGACCTAGCGGGATTTAACTCAAGTCGCTTCGACGTGCCCATGCTCGCTGAGGAGTTTCTGCGGGCAGGAGTGGACTTTGATATGAGCAAGCGTAAATTCGTGGACGTGCAGATCATTTTCCATAAAAAGGAGCAGCGTACACTGGAAGCAGCATACGCCTTTTATTGCAACAAGAAACTCGATAACGCGCATTCGGCGGAAACCGACACGATAGCCACCTATGAGGTACTAAAATCTCAACTGGACCGCTACCCCGATTTGGCGAACGATATAGAGGCATTGTCACGAGAGTATTCTAGCTTTAATAATAACGTGGACTTGGCGGGGAGGATGATTTACGACGAAAAAGGGGTGGAACTCTTTAACTTTGGTAAGCACAAGGGGAAACCTGTCATGGAAGTACTAAAAAACGAACCCAGTTATTACGCCTGGATGATGGATGGCGATTTTCCCCTCAACACGAAGCAGGTGCTCACGAAAATCCGCTTAAGAGGACTAAACGGGTAGGGATAGTAAAAGTGCTCAAAGGATCCAAAAAAGCTATACAGGTTAAAAAAACTACACGGATAGCAAGTATACACGGATAGCATAGATGAACGGATAATAAGGATTGCATGGCTCGGTTTTTTATTACGCTTTCATACAACGGTGAAAAATACGTGGGTTGGCAAATACAACCCAACGGGATGGGGGTGCAACAGGTGCTGCAAGAGGCCATGTCGACTATCCTCCGTGGCAATGTTGAAGTGGTAGGTGCGGGACGCACCGACGCGGGCGTGCACGCTCGAGCGATGGTGGCTCACTTCGACTGGGATGAGGCTCCGATTCCGGGCGACTTGCTCCAAAGGCTTAACAATTTTCTTCCGCGGGATATAGCGCTGACGAGTATACAGCCGGTGCAACCGGATGCACATGCGCGTTTTAGTGCCATTTCACGCGTTTATAGTTACCATGTGACCACCGTTAAAGATCCATTTCTGCATCCTTTTTATTACCGTGTTCACTACCAACCGGACATCGATTTGATGAATCGGTTATGTTCCATTTTAAAAGAGTACGACGACTTTACCAGCTTCAGTAAATTACATACCGATGTAAAAACGAACAACTGCCGCGTTTTTCACGCGGAATGGGAGCAAAAGGAGGAGGGATTCTACCATTTTACCATTCAAGCCGATCGTTTCTTGCGGAATATGGTGCGGGCCATCGTGGGAACACTGCTGGAGGCGGGTAGGGGGCGACTCGACGAGCGGGGGTTCCGCCGTATTATCGAGGCCCGGAACCGCGGCGTGGCGGGCGATTCAGCACCGGGTAACGCTCTTTTTCTTGAACAGGTATTTTACCCGGACGATATTTGGCTGTAATTCTTCGGGCACCGATAACCGAGTGGTAGTGGGTGCGCGATACTAGGATAAAAAAAATGCGACGAGCTCGAAAGCCGTCGCATTTTTTTGATTTTATCTGATTCTATCTAATCATTCATCGATATTAAGAACTCCTCGTTACTTCTCGTGCGCCTTAAACGATTGAGCAGGAACTCCATCGCTTCTACCGAATTCATATCCGCCAAGAAATTCCTAAGAATATACATACGGTTGAGTGTCTCTTCCGATAAGAGGAGGTCGTCGCGTCGAGTACTTGAAGAGATGATATCCACGGAGGGGAATACACGCTTGTTCGATAACCTTCTATCGAGTTGAAGCTCCATGTTCCCTGTACCCTTGAACTCTTCGAAGATTA
>JAAYTC010000279.1 GCA_012518155.1 Bacteroidales bacterium
AAATTCTGGAGGAGATGAAACCGGGAAGTCGCGTGGTATCGCACGCTTTCGACATGGGGAATTGGAAGCCCGATAAAAGAATAAGTGTCGACGGTAAAACAGTTTACCTCTGGATCGTGCCCGAAAAAGAAAAGTAGATTCTTTTCAAATTTGGCTCGCCTTTTGCCGGAGTAAGAATTATGATGTACTTTTGCACTCGTAACGATTTATTCCGATGCAAGCAATTGATTTCACCATACGAGCCAACGAGGCACTGAACGATCAGAATCATCTGATTAAAGTAGCACCTGCCGATAATCGGCCGTTGCCAGATATGCTTCCGGGCCAGTTCGTGCAGGTACAGGTCGATAATTCCCCTCAAGTGTTCCTGCGACGCCCCATCTCCATCAATTTCGTGGATCACGAACGGAACGAAATATGGCTTTTGGTACAACAAATAGGCGAAGGGACCCGTAAAATCTGTGAAACAGCCCCCGGCGATTTAATGAACTTGATTTATCCCTTGGGAAACTCGTTCACGATTCCTGAAAAAAAAGGGCGATTCCTACTCATCGGTGGAGGAGTAGGAACCGCCCCTTTACTATTCTTGGGGAAAGAATTAAGTCAAAAACAACACCACGTGGATTTTCTTCTGGGTGGGCGTTCGGAAAAAGATATCTTGCAGCGGGATCATTTTGAACAATACGGAACGTTGTATTGCACGACGGAAGATGGCACGTTGGGCGAGAAAGGGTTCGTAACCCACCACTCGTTACTGCAGGCCACCCCCCACGATTTTATTTTCACCTGCGGACCTAAGCCGATGATGGTGGCGGTAGCTCGTTACGCCAAAGAAAAAGGGATACCCTGTGAGGCCTCCCTCGAAAACCTGATGGCTTGTGGTTTCGGGGCATGCCTCTGCTGCACCGAGAAAACAACACGGGGGAACGTCTGCTCCTGCACCGAAGGGCCGGTATTTAACACGAACACACTCACATGGCTAGATTAGATGTAAAAATAGGAGGTCTCACGCTGAAGAATCCGGTAACTACCGCCTCCGGCACATTTGGTTACGGGACGGAATATATCGACTTTATGGACCTGGGGAAACTGGGAGGCATCTTCGTGAAGGGCACCACCATAGAGCCCCGTCAAGGAAACGATTATCCCCGGATGGCCGAAACCCCATCCGGGATGCTAAACTCTGTCGGCCTCCAAAATAAGGGAGTCGATTATTTCGTGGAACATCTCTACCCGGTAATCAAGGAGTACGATACCCATATGATGGTAAACGTGTCGGGATCGACCGTGGAAGATTACGTTGCCTGCGCGGAGAAACTGGCCGATCTAGAGAAAATGCCGGCCATTGAGCTGAATATCTCCTGTCCTAACGTGAAAGAGGGAGGCATGGCGTTCGGCACCTCCTGCCGATCGGCAGCGGAAGTAACCCGTGCGGTACGTGCCGTGTTCCCGAAAACATTGATCGTTAAGCTCTCTCCCAACGTTACCAGCGTGAGTGATATTGCCAAAGCAGTTGAGGCGGAAGGAGCTGATTCCGTTTCTCTCGTGAACACCTTCCTGGGAATGGCCATTGACGTGGAATCGCGGCGTCCCATGCTATCCACCGTTACGGGAGGACTATCAGGCCCCTGCATCAAGCCCATTGCTGTTCGGATGGTGTGGGAGGTGTTCCGTGCTGTTAACATCCCTATAATAGGGATGGGCGGCATCTGTACATGGCAGGACGCGATCGAGTTTATCCTCGCGGGTGCCGCCGCCATACAGGTGGGTACGTATAACTTCATCGATCCGGCTGCCCCGATCAAAATTTTGGAAGGCATCAACAACTATTTGGATCGTCACGGCTTTGCCTCTGTGAACGATTTGGTAGGTCAAATGCAGCAGATCTAACCAAATAGGCATATTTAAAAATTCAAATTTGATTATTATTGTATATTGAATGTCAATTTATGCTGTATTTTTAACCATTATACTATCAGATTGCACTTTTATCGCCCTTTTTATTTGACAAAATGAAAAATGCTGGTATCTTTGTATTTTAATAATATTACACGTAAAAGCCCATGTCTAAATTAGAGATTCCTGT
>JAAYTC010000280.1 GCA_012518155.1 Bacteroidales bacterium
GCTGGTAAGGGTTAGTTTCGCCTGATCGGTTGCCTGCTCATAAATACCTTGATCAGTTGCATCCCGTATCATTACCTCTTTCTCGCGTACGAGTGCCTCTTTATAATCGGTTATTTTTATCGGGTTAAAAGCGTTCTCGCTCTCGTTAAAAACTTCGATGGAGTTCTCATTTACCACCGTATCCAATATCTTGGGCTTCGGGATAGATACATGCACATCGGTGGGACTTATCACGTTTACCTTAATACGGCTAAAGTCGACACCCGCCTTGATATATCCATTGTATTTTATCAGGAAATACTTGTCGGTTAAGGGCACGTTTATATTAAAAAATTTGCGATAATCGCGGTAACTAATCACCCCGGTGTAATTGTACCGGACCAAGGCCAACTCCTGCATGTAAGTGATGCGATTCATCACTGAAGAACTGTCGTATCCTCTCTCTTTGTCGTTCGACCGGTTACTCACCAAAAGGAGTATCGCCAAAATGAATGTCGTGATGAAAAAGAAAAGAGTCGATATGCTTATTTTTAATCCTGTTCTACTCAAATTTAGTTTTTTAGAATATTTCATTCGCACGCTGCCTCCTTGATTCCACAAATGTAATGAAAGCCGAGAGAGGAGTCAAGCTTGCTTGAACTCACCCGAGGTGCCTCTTACATTCTACAAATTTACACGATTTTCTTTTAAATCCTCGTATAGTGCAAAAAATAGTGTATTTTTGCAATATTGAGGCCCGCTTATCTGCTTGCGCCTATTTCATCTAATTCATCTAACGTGCCCCATAAAACATATATAGCATGCGAAACTTGATTATTCTTTTCTGTTTATCTTCACTCCTTTCGTGCAGTAGTAACACAAGCACAACCGATTCCACACGGCATTCTATATCAACCGATGCACCTGCTAATTTCTTCGGTAAACCCGACGAGTACCTCAATTGGCAAGCCGAACAGATGTTGAACCTCACGGAACTGGCACTCTCAGAGCATCCACCCCAACTGCAAGAACCGATAGAACGCCAAATGGCCATGCTGATGTTAGATGCCGTTTTTCATGATGTAAGTGCGCCCCATCACCGTTCGGTGCAAGCGTTCCATCATCGACGTGCTTTATCCGTTTTAGACGAACTAGAAAACAGTGAATTTTCCACGGGTATACAAGTTTGGAAGCTATACAACATGGGGGTAATCGCGCGCACCAAGTCAGTAGCCATTGCTTTCGACGTGACACGGGGATATTCATCGCGTGCGGAATCTTTTGCCCTACCTGACGACGTTATCAGAAAAATCGCGGAGCATTGTGATGTGTTGTTTATAAGTCATTTCCATCAGGATCATGCCGATGAAGCCGTCGCCACTATTTTCTTGGAGCAGGGGAAAACGGTTGTCGCCACGCCTGACACGTGGGAAAACAGAGCGATACATCACAAGATTACTCATTTAGAAGCCAAGGCACATGAAGTGCAAAAATTGGCTATACCACATAAAGATATAGAACTGGAATTGATGGTATACCCGGGTCACCAAGGGGCCGATATACCGAACAACGTGGTACTCGCTATTACACCCGAGCAATACTCCATTTGCCATACCGGTGATCAATCGTCGCAGAGTGACTTTTCATGGATCGACGAGGTGAAAGATCATGTTAATGTAGATATATTGATCCCTAATTGCTGGACCACGAATCCGCTACGTACATCGGAAGGATACAACCCGGGATTGATAATACCATCGCATGAAAATGAGTTGGGTCACACCATCGATCATCGCGAAGCATACGCGTTGAACTACTCACGGTGGAACGTGCCCTATGACAAGATTATCATGACGTGGGGAGAATCGTTTCATTATCTTCCATAATCATCATAACGCCTATTGTACGTAAGCGTCAAACCATTATACAACAAACAGTACCCAAAACAATTTCCTATCATGTTAAAAATAAACAAACGGACAATAATTCACTCGTCACTATTTTTTGCACTATTTCTTTTTTCATACGCGTGTGTAAATTCTAGTCTGAAATCAATCCCAGATGAAGCGATCATCGTTTGTGGCGACAGCAAAGTATTGCTGGTTGACTACCCGGAAAACAACGACTCCGTTCCTACCATCGTGTGGAGTTGGGACGCGCAATTGGCGAATGACCTCCCGTTCGAGTACCGCACCCGCAGATTCAACTCGATCGATGATTGTAAACCCACTCCCGATGGAAAACAAGTGATGGTTTCATCCTCATCCGGCGCGATCGCGATCGTTGGTATAAAAGATAAAAAAGTGACGTTTCTGGCAGACGTGCCCAACGCGCATTCAATCGAGATGCTGCCGGGGAATAAAATTGCGGCGGCTGCTTCAACCGCCTCGAATGGGAATAAAATTATGTTATTTGAAAACACTCAGCCTGAAAAGTTACTCGATACAGATAGCTTGTACTCCGCTCACGGCGTGGTGTGGAATAGCAAACGAAACGTTCTGTACGCGCTGGGATACGATGTGCTAAGGGAATACGAGATTAGTAAGGACGATAAGCTGGTTTTGAAAAATGAATGGACCATACCTGGGATCAGCGGGCACGACCTGTTGATGGTGCCCGGTGGTGATAAGCTTTTCATGACAGAACATACGGGGGCATGGATTTTTGATATAGAGGCCCAGCGGTTCGATAAAATCGACCAATTTCCCGATGCCGAACATATCAAGAGCATCAACCAACACCCGAGTGGGCTATACGTGTTTACCGCCGCGGAAGAGAGTTGGTGGACGTACCGAGTGAAGCTCTCCGACCCATCGGGTTCATCGGGGATTTTAAGCTTTCCCAATCTCAAGGTTTATAAAGCCCGGTTGTATTCGAAATAAAAAACGCTTTTTCGCTGAAGTTTTTCAAACGAAGAGACCTACAGCAGACTTATACTCCACGTATATAAAAGGTTACGAGAAGTTGTCTTTCGAGATAAAAACCTGATCTGCTGACCTAGAAAATTAATGCATTGTTAAAAACAGAAACAATCTGCAAAGTTTTCTTTATATTTGCCGCTCAACTATCGTGGTTATGGCGTCTTTCTCCGAAATACAAAACTTCAACAAGCTGTTCGATGAATATAACGAGCGTTTTATTCGTTTTGCCTTCGGGTACGTAAAAGAGAGGGCCGCGGCAGAAGATTTCGTATCCGAAGCGTTTATCTCCTACTGGGAAAACAGGCGGGAGCTTTCGTCCGATACCCATCCTCCCGCTTATATTCTGACCATCGTTAAAAACAAATGCCTCAATTTCTTGCAACACCAGCGAGTCCGTCAGAAAGTAAACGAAGAACTGAAAAATCATTCCGATTGGGTACTACAAACGAAAATCAGCACGTTGGAGGCGTGTGATCCTAATTTTTTATTTTCAGAGGAGATACAATCAATTATTGATGATACACTGCAAAAGCTGCCTAAGAAGACACACCAAATATTCGTTTATAGTCGAGACCATGGGTTAACCTACAGTGAGATTGCAAAAAAAACAAAGCTGAGTCAAAAATCTATCGAATACCATGTATCAAAAGCACTGGAAGAGTTACGCGCCGCGTTGAAGGATTTTATATGATCGTCATTCTAAGGAATCGCGTAATCCAACGATCGACCTTGTAGAGAACAAATTTACAGAGAACAGAAGAAGGAGACTAAAATGGGTACGCTTAAGTCGAGCACGAAGCCATGAAAAATAGCAACTACGGCAAACTCTTTACCCGAGAATCTCATTATAATCGGCAGAGTTGTATCCATGGTGGTTGCACCGCCCACTGAAATGGGGGCAAGTCGTCCAAAATATTTAACAAGCAGAGGAGCAAACAGCAACGTTGTTATTTCGCGTATAATGTTCGACAACAAAGCAACGGTACCCAACTCCGCCCCCTTGTATTCAGTTATAAAGATGCTCGACAACGAATAATATCCCAACCCACTGCCCACGGCCATTACATCGAACAAAGAACGGGAAGGCAGCAGCAAGCTTATCGCGGCACACCCCACCAGTGTCCCGACTATTGTTACAAAGGGCAGAAGATAAAGTCGAGGATTAAGCATCTTGAAACGTTGAAAGGTACGCGAATCGTTACCCAGGCTTAATCCCACGCAAAACATTAAACCGCATAGCGCGTAAAAGCTCAGATCGTTATCTATAACAGAAAGTGGAATAACATCCAGGTAACCGATCAACACGCCCAGCACGAAAAAAGAGACAATTGTAATGCTACTTTTCATGATCGTGATTCTTAGCGATACGTTTCCAAAGTAAAAATGCCGCCACAGCACTTCCGATAACCGCGGCAGCCGTGATAATCAACGCTTCTACCCCGATAACGGGTAACCCAGATACAATTTGGGAATTACCCCCCACCTCTACCCCCAGTATAAAGAGGAGCAACCATATTA
>JAAYTC010000281.1 GCA_012518155.1 Bacteroidales bacterium
CCTTTAAGAAGAGGTTCATGACCTTCACGAAAATCACTCCCGTGCAAGTGGCAATAATAAATGCCAGTGCACCCAATCCGAAAATTTTGACTGAGGCGGTAGTCAGGAAGGTGGTTGCCTGCGTGGAAACCCCTACCATTAGCCCGAGTAATATGGTCACGATATCAATCATGGGTCCTCTTGCCGTCTCTGCCAAGCGACGGGTAACTCCCGACTCCTTGAGCAAGTTTCCGAAGAAAAGCATCCCCAGCAGTGGTAATCCCGAAGGAACTAAAAACGCTGTCAATAGAAGGCCCGCGATAGGGAAAATGATTTTTTCACTTTGTGAAACCACCCGTGCCGGTTTCATCCGGATGAGCCGCTCTTTCTTGGTCGTAAGCAAACGCATACAGGGAGGCTGCAGAATCGGTATTAGCGCCATATAGGAATAGGCTGATACCGCCACGGCACCCAGTAAGTGAGGGGCGAGTTTCGAAGTCAGGAAAATAGCCGTAGGCCCGTCGGCACCACCAATAATTCCAATCGACGCCGCTTCGGTGGGTTCAAACCCAAGTTGGAGGGCGATGATGTAAGCACCAAATATACCAAACTGGCACACGGCTCCCACGAGAATCAACTTGGGATTCGATATTAAAGCCGAAAAGTCGGTCATCGCTCCAATTCCAAGAAATATAAGCGGGGGATACCACCCCTTTTCAACTCCTTGGTAGAGTATATTGAGGACCGATCCCTCCTCGTAAATACCGACCTCCATGTTGGCCGTTAAGTCAAACGGGACGTTCCCGATCAGTATACCAAAACCAATAGGAACCAGCAGCAGGGGTTCAAATTCGTAGCGGATAGCCAAGAAGATGAAGAGTATGCCGAAAAGGATCATGATAAGGTGACCCGTCTCCACGTTGGCAAAGCCCGTGTAATTCCAGAAGGTTTCTAGGTTTTCAAGTAAGAAATAAAAAAAGCTATCCATATTTTACGCGATTGTGAGCAGTTCGGCGCCTTCCAAAACTGAATCGCCTTTTCGTACTTTAATATCTTGAATCGTGCCGTCTTTATCGGCTATGATGTTGTTCTCCATTTTCATGGCTTCCAAGATGAGTAGTTTTTGCCCTTTTTTTACGGCATCTCCCACGTTACAGGTAATGTCGAGGATAATACCGGGGAGCGGCGATATCAGGGTGCTTGTGCTCGCGCTCACGGGTTGTTTGCTCACGGGTTTGCTCACTTGTGGTTGTGCAGCCCCTGATTGTGCCGGCTTTTTGAAAGCAGTGGTGACGGACTTTTTAGACTTTTTCTCTATTTCAACCGTGTAGGGAGTGCCGTTCACTTCTACTTCTGCTATCTCATCGCTCGTGCGGTTAACTACCACGTTGTAAAGGCTACCGTTGATTTTGTATTTGTATTGTTTCATCTTTTGATTATTTGATCTTTTTATTTCGATCTCGGTTTTTTACCGACTATCAACATTTTTAATTTTTCGCTCCCGTTTATTGCCGAGAACTTACGTATCATACTGCTTGATCACTTACTTGCGAGGAAGTTCCCTCAATCCATGGATTTTTGAACTCCATGGCGAGTACCGGTTGTCGACACGGTTGAACGTGAGGATGGTATGTTCGATGTCGTGAATCTTATCCTGTTCCTCGTGCAGCGCCATAAAGATCGCGGCAAGTACTTCGCCGGTAATTTCTTCACGGCTTGTTTCTTCGGGTTTTCCGGCCAAAGCGGCTTCCCGTTTCTTTAAACTTGATTTAGTAGACATCTTTCCCGCGAACCTGAACACGATGTACAGGAGAACAAGGGCAGAGAATACTACTAGCATGGCTGTTATTGTCATAGATGCTCCAAATTTATCATGTTGTTTAAACCGCTCTACTTTTTCATTTTTATCGAGGGTGTAGTTATTGGTACTGGGCGTCACTTTTTCTAACACGGTGAGCAGATGAGTGCGGTCTTTGTCATATTTTTGCCCATCCATTTCGTATCCCCACGACACATCAGCAAGCTGTCCTTTCGGGATGACCATTTCGTCGATCAGTTTCTCCCCACTTTCATCGTATAACGCGATGTAGTTTTCTTCGTTGGGGTCTAACTCGAAGCTGAGGTGGAATGTTCCTTGGTATGCTTTATCGTTTGCCCAGAACAGCACGTGCTGATGGGGGGCAACTCGTGTAAGGACATCCCCCTTGGGAATAGGGTATTTTCGGGGATTCAACCGGTCATTGGTCAGGAAGCATCCCCCGATATCCTGGGTTCTCGCCGTGTTATTGAATATTTCAATCCAACCGCTTCTCCGTCCGTAATCATCCACGTAGTTCTCTTGGTTGATTACGAGCACTTCGTTGATCACGAAGCGCGGGTTTTCAACACGCTTGGAACAAGCCGTGAATGATACCAAAACGAGGAGCAGAAGGGTGGATAGCGATAACTTGTTCATAATCTTCATTTATAGCGGCAGGTTATCGTGTTTCTTGGGCGGATTCTGCAACTTCTTGGTCTGTAGTTGTTGCAGGGCGCGAATCACGCGAAAACGTGTATTCCTCGGCTCTATCACATCATCGATATACCCATAGCGTGCTGCTTCGTAGGGATTTGCAAACAGGTTGTTGTACTCTTGTTTTTTCTCCTCTATTACGGCTGCTTTTTTCTCCGGATCAGTTTCGCTTGCAATCTCTTTGCTGTAGAGCACTTCTACGGCACCATCCGCTCCCATCACCGCGATTTCGGCACTGGGCCAAGCATAATTAATATCTCCTCTCAGCTGTTTGCTGCTCATCACGATATGCGCTCCGCCATACGATTTACGCAAGGTAACAGTCACTTTTGGAACCGTTGCTTCGCCGTACGCGTACAGCAATTTAGCGCCATGAGTAATTACTCCACCGTACTCCTGTCCCGTTCCGGGCAAGAAGCCGGGCACGTCTACCAGCGAAACGATGGCAATATTGAAGGCGTCGCAAAAACGAACGAAACGAGCTGCTTTACGCGACGCGTTAATGTCGAGCACTCCCGCGAGATATTTGGGTTGGTTCGCCACGATTCCTACCGATTGCCCGTTGAACCGAGCAAAACCAACGATGATATTTTTCGCGTAGTCGGCATGTACTTCAAGGAATTCACCATTATCGATAATGGCTCCGATTACCTCGTACATATCGTAGGGGCGGGTAGGACTGTCGGGTATAATTTCGTTCAGCCCGTCATCCAACCGGTCAATCGGGTCGTTGTTGGGGTGCAGGGGAGCCTCTTCCATGTTGTTTTGCGGAATGTAGCTCAACAGTTGGCGGATCAGTTTGAATCCCTCCTCTTCCGAGGGTACTTGAAATTGAGATACGCCTGATTTAGATGAGTGTACCGAGGCACCTCCCAATTCTTCTTGTGTAACATCTTCACCCGTCACGGTCTTCACCACTTTCGGGCCGGTAAGGAACATGTAAGAAGTTCCCTGTGTCATGACGATGAAGTCGGTCAACGCGGGCGAGTAAACGGCTCCACCGGCACAAGGGCCAAAGATGCCCGAAATTTGCGGAATAACTCCCGACGCTAAAATGTTTCGCTGGAATATCTCCGCGTAGCCCGCCAGCGCGTTGATTCCCTCTTGAATACGCGCGCCCCCTGAATCGTTAATGCCGATCAACGGGGCACCCATTTTCATTGCTTGGTCCATCACCTTGCATATCTTTTGCGCGTGCATCTCCGAGAGCGAACCGCCGGAGACGGTAAAATCCTGCGCGAAAATGTATACAAGTCGCCCCTCGATGGTCCCGTATCCGGTAACCACGCCATCGCCGAGGAACTTGTTATTTTGCATGCCAAAGTTATGCGAACGATGCTCCACGAACATATCGAACTCTTCGAAGCTGCCTTCATCTAAAAGCATGCTCACGCGTTCACGTGCCGTGTATTTTCCTTTTTGGTGTTGCGATGCGATTCTTTTTTCGCCGCCGCCTAACCGAGCTTTTTCACGAAGTTGGATCAGCTCTTTTACTTTATCGAGTTGGTTGCTCATATGAAATTTTGTTATTGTATTGAATTCGTTTGGTTGTTTCTCAATGGGTGTTTATAAGTTATTGTGGGTGCTCGCACAGTTCGGTGAGCACGCCTCCGGTCGACTTGGGGTGTAAAAAGGCGATGCTTAATCCTTCTGCCCCGGGCCGCCCTTGTTTGTCGATCAGCCGTATTCCTTTTGATTCGGCCTCCTCGAGTGATTCATTCAGGTTTTCTGTCGCGTACGCGATATGGTGTACTCCCTCACCTCTTTTTTCAATAAATTTAGCCACTGTGCTCTCCTCATCGGTGGGTTCAAGTAGTTCGATCTTGGTCTGGCCTACCTTAAAGAAAGCTGTTTTTACTTTTTGATCTTCAACGGTCTCGATGTTATAGCATTTCAATCCGAGCACGCCCTCGTAGTACGGGAGCTGCTCTTCGATACTTTTAACGGCTATTCCGATGTGTTCGATATGTGTAATTTTCATATATTTTGTTGTTTATTTGAGTTTTGACTGCAAAAGTACTTCTTTCCATCATATAAAGAAATTAAAAAGAGGAGTTTGTAAATTAGATAGAAGAGATCCTTAAAACTTCCAGCATCTCATCGCTTATTTCCCGCTCTTTTTTTATGGCACGTTTGAACGGCACGTACACGATTTCATTTTCTCGAATGCCAATCATCACGTTTCGTTGGTTCTCCAGCAGTGCCTGAATAGCCGCGATGCCCATCCTGCTAGCCAATATCCGGTCTTGTGCCGTTGGCGACCCGCCCCGTTGCAAATGCCCAAGGATTGTTACCCTGACATCATACCAGGGATACTCTTTTTTCACCCTTTCGGCAAGCTGGATAGCACCTCCCGTGATTTCACTTTCGGTGACGAGCACCATGCTACTATTTTTCGATTTTCGGAAGCCCTGTTCAATGAGTTCGGCCAACTGGTCCTTTTCGATGCTAATTTCGGGTATAATAGCCGCCTCTGCTCCAGAGGCAATCGCGCTGTTGAGTGCCAAGAAACCACAATTGCGGCCCATGACCTCCACGAAAAAGAGACGTTCGTGGGAGGTTGCCGTATCTCGCAGCCTGTCCATCGATTGCATAATGGTATTTAGCGCGGTGTCGTAGCCAATAGTGGTATCGGTACCGTTCAGGTCGTTATCGATTGTCCCCGGCAGTCCCACCACCGGAATATTAAACTCATTGGCAAAAATACCGGCCCCGGTAAGAGAACCGTCGCCTCCAATTACCACCAGTGCGTCAATGTTGTGTTTCTTGATGTTCTCGTACGCTTTTTTACGCCCTTCAACCGTGGTGAAATCCTCAGACCTGGCCGTTTTCAGGATGGTTCCACCCTGTTGTATGATATTGCTTACGCTATTGGTTTGAAACTCCTCGATCTCGTCGGATACGAGTCCTCTGTAACCTCTATATATTCCATACACGCGCATGCCGTTCGATATGCCGGCACGCGTAGCCGCCCGGATAGCAGCATTCATTCCCGGTGCATCCCCTCCGGAGGTGAGGATGCCCACGCTCTTGATATTTGAATCCATCGTTAAAATGTTAGTCGTTGAATCGGAAGTGGATACCCTGATCCCCTTGTAAACAATGAGATGCAAAGATACATTTTTTAAACGATGGCAACAAAAAAAAGCTGCTAAAAAGCAGCTCTTTCCACGCTCAGTTGAGGTTGTAGCTTCGCGATGTTTTTGGCGAGTGCCTCCATCTGCCACATGGGTGTGGAGGTAGCACCACAAATTCCAATGCTTAATCCTTCTTTTAATAGAGTGGGATCGATTTCATCCGGCGAATGGATAAGGTAGGAGTTTGGATTTTTCTGTTTGCACTCCGTGAACAGCACCTTTCCGTTGGAACTCTTTTCTCCGGCTATAAAGAAAATCAAGTCGTGACTCGTCGCGAATTCTTGTATATTAGGTACCCGGTTCGATACTTGGCGGCAGATGGAGTCGTAAAACTCCAATTTCGCCCCCTCTTGCATTCGTTCTCGTATTATTTCTCCCACTTCAAAAAAGCCTTCCAGCGACTTGGTGGTTTGCGAGAACAGGTTGATGTCGCGCGAGAAATCCAGTTTGTCTATATCCGCTTTGCTTTCGATCACGATTGCCGTTTCGTCGGTCTGTCCCAGTAACCCATTCACTTCGGCATGCCCCTTTTTCCCGTAAATAACAATCTGCGCTTCGTCGTTTTCGCGGCGGACAAACTTCTTTTTTATTTTTTTCTGTAAACCCAACACCACCGGGCAAGAGGCATCAATAAGTTCAATGTTGTTCTGTTTTGCAATTTCGTACGTGCTCGGAGGTTCGCCATGCGCCCGCAATAGTACGCGTACGTTTTTGAGTTTTTTAAATTGTTCGTGATTAATGGTTATCAATCCCATTTTTTCAAGACGTTCCACCTCTATGTTGTTGTGTACAATATCACCGAGACAATATAGTGTGCCATTCTCCTTCAGTTCTTCTTCTGCTTTATTGATGGCTTTAACCACCCCGAAGCAGAAACCGGACTGCTTGTCGATTTCGATTCTACTCATTTTTTTGTTGTGATTTTATTAAACATTTCAAGTGCCCTTTGCAGCTGCTCTTCAATCCCCAAGTGTGTATTGTCGAGAACCCACGCGTCGTCGGCCTGGTAAAGCGGGCTTTCGACTCGGGTGGTGTCGCGTTTGTCACGCTCTTTCACGTTGGCTAGTACCTCTTCGTAGCGGGGATTTTCTCCTCTCGCTACCATTTCGTCGAAACGACGCTTGGCACGTGTTTCAGGCGATGCGGTCAGGAAAAGTTTCATCTCTGCTTCGGGAAATACAACGTTGCCGATGTCCCTTCCGTCCATCACCACCCCTTTGTCTTTGCCCATCTCTTGTTGTAGGCGGACTAACGCTTGTCGAACGAACCCTATTGTGCTCACGCGGCTTGCACCGTCAGCTGCCTCCAGCGATCGTATCTCTTTCTCGACGTTCTCTCCATTGAGGTAAGTATCTTGCGACCCTACTTCGTTGGGCTTGAAATCAATCTGTATGCCGCCTATTTGTTCGCGAAGGACTTCTTCGTTTATACTCTCCGGGGTTATCCACCCGTTGCGGATGGCATGAAGGGCTACTGCCCGGTACATGGCACCGCTATCGATGTAGGTATAACCTAACGCTTTTGCCAGTCCCTTGGCAATGGTGCTCTTCCCGCAGGACGAATACCCGTCCACAGCGATATTTATTTTTTTCGCGTGCATACAATTTCTGCTAATCTTCTTAACAACCTACAAAGATAGAATGTTTTCGTGACTCTCGTTTTAACAGGGATTCGAAAAAACCTATAAAAGAAGTTCGGGATTAGGTGTGTGACCTTCAAGTGCCTGTAGATACTTGTCGATATAAAACGCTTTATCCCTCGATTTGTATTGTTGGATATAACGCGGATGCTCCAGTTCCACCGTCTTATCGAAAAGCCTCACTTCCCTGTTTAGAGCGCGGATAAACGAAGCGTTCTTCTTCCCTAATATATAAACCTCTGAAGTATCCAGCCCGATCGAGATATGCTTCTCGAGGGAATCAATCATAAACTGTTTCACGTGATTGAAGAGCGCTTTATCGTCGTAGTAATTTGCATTGAGCCACTGCCCGTTTTTCGTCTTTCGGATAATAGCGAGTGGAAAAGGCGAATTGATGTAAAAGTGACGGTAAAAAGCTTCTGTTCCCCCGTACTCTTCAATCAGGTCATATACAAATACCGAGGATACCTCGTGCGTACGCGCCGATGACATCGTGATCCCGCATGCACTTTCGAGCCTCTTCGTGTCGGTGAAGGGAACACCGGTTACTCCCGCCCCGTGTCGACTAGGGTTGATACCAATAATAAATCTTCTGCGGTGGGTATCGTTATAATATTTGCGGTAAAATGCTTCCATCACCTGCATGGTCTCCGGGTTTTCCACGAACGGGTTAAGCACCCGGTATCCCTCGGGGAGGTTCCCCGTGTAATCTAATTCCCTGTTAAACGCGATAATTTTGTCTGCCACTGTTACCATATGTTGCATCTCTTATAAATGAGCCTCCCTGATGAATCCACCTTAAAAATCCTCGTCGCTAATTTACAAAAATGCGCCACACGGTACAACCCGCGTGACGCATCTTAAATTAATTCAGTAATACGCCGGTATTATTACAATTTTTTAACCCGGATGTTTTTAAATTTCACTTTCGAGCCGTGGCCGAGGAATGCAATATGGCCCGTTTCGTTGAGTAAGCCGGGATGCTCTCTCTTATCCAACGTTCCATTTTTGGATGCTTCTCGGATGTCCCCGTCCAAAATGGTGGTGCCGTTAAGGATTACCGTGATACGGTCTCCATCGGCGATTACCTCCTGGTAGTTCCATTCCCCTACCGGTTTCAGGTACCCCCTTTTCGCGGGAATAACGCCGTAGACCGAGCCATGATACTGGTATTCGGCCAGTTTTTCATACACGGGTGCATCGTCATCCAATATCTGGAGTTCCATGCCCGCGTACGCGGCATCGCCCGTTTTAGGGGTACGTATGCCGAGTCCGTTATTTGCCCCCGGCGTGAGCATAAACTCGAAGCGGAACACGAAGTTATCGTATTGCTCTTTGGTGTAAAGGTTGCGCGTCTCCGCGGGTTTCCCTTGCGGGTCAACCACCAGTAATCCGTCTTGGATGACATAGTCGGCCGTGTTTCCCATCCAATGATGCATGTGAGTACCATCGAAGAGTACTTCGAATCCCTCCCTTTTTTCTTCCTCTGACAGGGTGAAAGGTTCGGAGCGTTCGATTTCCTTGATATAGATATCCCTATACGCCACCTTGCTACCATGAGCTTGCAATTCGATCTGCTCGATGGGGAAGATGGGTTGACTTCTGTCCCAGTAATTCTCAAGAATAACGTTGTCGGTCACCAGCTCGTCGTTCAGCCAAACCGATACGCGGTCGGCAATCATGCGAATACGGAATGTATTCCATTCGCCTACTTTTTGATCGGCCACTACTAGCGGTTTACTCGGGTGAGTCTGGTTGTTATAAAGCCCACCGGAGCCAACCTCGGCTCCCACGTTTACCCTTGCTGTATCCCAGATTTGCACTTGTGGTGTTCCCCTCAGGTAGATACCCGCGTCGGGTTCGGGGCCGGGATAGAGTTTCCAGTCCACCAGCATCTCGAAGTCACCGTATTGCTTTTCTGTACACAGGTTATTTCCTTTACCGGTAAAGAGCAAGGTACCATCTTCCACTATCCAGTTTGCCACTGCTTCCGCGTCGGCCTTCTTTTGTGCCGCTGCCAGCTCCCTGGAACTCATTTTAGCACGTATGATCGGATTCTCAACTAATCCCTTCCAGCCGTCCAGGTTTTTCCCGTTAAAGAGAGAAACAAAGCCCCCCTCGGAACTGTTTTCGCCCAAGTACTTGGTGATAGATTGCCGTTGATAATCCGCGTCGGGATTACTCAATGTTTTGCTCACTTTGTTTAGGATAGCCGCGGTTTCCTCCCCGGCAAAAGCGGGATTTGCAATCGCGATGTTCATGGCCGCTACAGCAGCGGTTTCACTTACCGCGGGCTGATCCATGTAGGGGGCCACGAAAATCATTGCTTGATATTGCCCCGTGGTTCCGATCAACCTGAGCAGGTCGTTTTTCTGTTTATCCGTCTGCGCGAACTGCATAGCCTCACGCGCGTACAGATACTTGATTGCTCCTGTTTCATTTGAACCGCGAATTATCGAAATAAGCGCGTCCGTCACCTTTTCCATCTCACGTTTGTCGTTGCTATTTCGCGCGATATCGAGCAATGGATATATCACGTGGAACGATTCCCAGGCGGCAAGTGCATTAAAGGCAGCCTCTTTTTCATCCCCGCTAGCGGAAGCATATGCTTCGGTAATCCGATTCATTGATTCGGCCGATCCACTATTGGCCAGTGCTCTATAATAGAGGTGCTTGCTCGCGGAACGATCCATGCGATTGGTTACCAGTTCCATCTGCTGATCGGCAGGAAGATAGGAGAGTGTCGCGTTAATAGCTTGTTGGATAGCAGGCACGTGTGCTTGTCCCGGCTGTTCGAGCAAGGTAAATAGGTCGGGCAGGTTCTTATCGGTAGCCACATCCTTGAGGGTGTTCGCCGCCACCGCTTTTACAGCCTCGTTATCGCTAAACATTTGGTTGTACACCAAATTGTATTGGCTCTCCATTTTACGGTTCGCGATCAATTCAAGGATCGCCTTTTTACCCGCGTCCCCGCTGGTGTCAAATACCGAAGCCAGCGTGTAGGAGATATCCCCGTTAAAGCTAGCGAGCGCGTTTTTGCCCCGTGTAACCGTCTCTTCATCGTTACTCTTTAACATCCCTGCTAGGGCAATTAAAGCTTGGTCTCCTCCTTGCTTGGCAAGTGAAACGGCAGCTGCTCTTTGTACTACCGAATTCGAAGAGGTTAGTAGCGGAGCTACCAGCGCGGGGAAGTTAGCGACGTTTTGATCCGCCAGCCAGTAAATGAGAGCGGTTTGTACATCAGGCGATTTCGTTGACGCGAGTTGTTTGGTAACCAGTTCAACCGCCTTTTTATCTTTTTGGAACGGGTACGCGTTCAGCACTCCCGTGAGATAGGCAATGTCGCCATCCTTGATTGCATCTTTTAATATATTGTTTGGCTTCGCGGAGGGTTGACCAAGGAGTAACCTCGTGGCCGCGAGTTTGATATCTTGCTTGTCTTGTTTTTTCGCGGCCGAAAGAAGCCGTTTCGCCTCTTTTCCCACGAGCTTCGGTTCCGCGGGATTCAGCCGGTTGAGCAATGCTATATAGGATGCGGTCGCGTTGTTCTTATGATACGCGTATCCCACCTCTTTAGCGGCGTTGGCCAACTGTTTCACGGACTCTTTCGTGCCCGTGTTTGCCAGCGCGTTGAGCACTACTTGTTGCATTTCTCCCGAAG
>JAAYTC010000282.1 GCA_012518155.1 Bacteroidales bacterium
ATCATGCCAAAGGGAGCTACTCCCGAAGGTTGACCAACAAGGTGGCAGCATCAAACTATTTCGTGTTGCACGACACATCGGACGATTACAAGAAGGCCACGCGGAACATGGAGAACGGGGTGATTGATATGATTTTGGAGATTCCCCCCTCGTTCGATCGAGATATCGTGAAAGAGCGGTCTTCACGGGTGGGGCTGGCAGTAAACTCGGTAAACGGTTCCGCGGCCTTACTGGGAGGCAACTACCTCACGCGGATCGTGGAGGAGTTGTCGGCCGAACTGCGAGAGGAGTCGTTTCATCAGCCGATAACGCGGTCCGCAGGGCAACAAGTATCGCGAGTCGTAACGCAATCGGCAACACAGCCGGCAGCGCAACTCGCGACACAGTCAAAGAGCGTCGTACCGCGGTACTGGTTTAACCCGGAACTGGACTATAAGTCCTATATGATCCCCGGCTTTATGGCTATTATCCTTACCATTATTTGTGGCATATTGCCTGCACTCAATATCGTGATGGAGAAAGAGAATGGAACCATCCAGCAGATTAATGTAACCCCCGTGAGCAAGATGTGGTTTATTTTGGCAAAACTCATTCCCTACTGGACCATCGGCGTCGTGGCCATGATCGTATCCATCGCGGCAGCCTACCTTATATATGGACTATGGCCGGCTGGCAGCGTGTTCTCGGTACTTTTCTCGGGTATCGTGTTTATCCTCTCCATCTCGGGCATGGGAATCATCATTTCCAACTACTCCGAAACATTGCAGCAAGCAGCGTTCCTCGTGATCTTTTTCATCCTGATCATCATTCTGTTGAGTGGTATGTTCACCCCGATTTCCGGCATGCCGGCATGGGCTCAAGCCATCGCCTCGGTCAACCCGTTCACCTACCTCACTCGTTCTCTGCGCATGCTCTACTTGAACGGGAGTAGCCTCGCCGACATAGCCGGGAACCTGATGATGCTGGGGATTTTCTCGGTTATTCTGAACGGCTGGGCAGTGCTGAGCTACCGAAAAAGAGGATAGAAATTATCTATTTAACATACATGGGGAAAGAAGAGAAATCAACGTTATTTTTTTGTATATTTGTACTAACCTTTTATAGGCTATGTTACATTATAGATTGAATTGAATAAATTAATTAAATAACGAACATAAGAGAGGTTTCTAACACGAGGAGATGATAAAAGTCACTCCCGGTTTGATCACTGTTTCTTGTGTATAAATTAAAAACGTATGAAAACATTGGATTATCTACAATTAGACCCTAAAAAAACAGAAAAGACCATTGACGGCTTGCAAAAGCTATTGGCTAACCTCCAGTTGTACTATACCAACTTGAGAGGATACCACTGGAACGTGAAAGGTGTCACTTTCTTCGAGGCACACGAAAAGTATGAAGAGTACTACGACGACACGGCCGATAAGGTGGACGAAGTAGCGGAACGTATCTTGATGCTAGGGGGCACGCCGGCTCACAACTTCAGCGATTACCTGAAGGTCGCGGATATTAAAGAAACAGGCGTGGTGAGCGACGCGAAAGAGATCGCGAAACAACTGCTCGATCAACTGAAGGTGTTGCTCGCGCAAGAACGTGAAATACTGGAAGTGGCAAGTGACGCGGACGACGAAGGTACAATCGATTTGATGACCGGTTTTATTACCGACCAAGAAAAAATTGTTTGGATGCTGACCGCGTTCGCCTCGTAAAGAGATTAAAAATAATTCCATAGAAAAAAGCTATCCTGACTGGCCAGTTGGGATGGCTTTTTAATTTTATAAAAAAATGAAACAACCTCAACTATCCATATTAGACCTGGCGTATATTACCGAAGGTGATGAATCACCCACACACGTGCTGCAGAACTCCACGGAAGTGGCGCAACTGGCCGACAAACTGGGTTACACGCGTTACTGGTTCGCCGAGCATCATAACACGGGCTTCCTGATGAGCATGTTCCCCGAAATAATGATGGCGCACGTGGCCGCCAACACCCAGCGTATACGCGTGGGCAGCGGCGGGGTAATGCTCCCCAATCATAGCGCGCTGAGCGTGGTAGAACGGTTTTCGATGCTGGAAGCCCTGCACCCGGGAAGAATAGACCTCGGGATCGGGCGCGCACCCGGTACCGACGGAAGAACCGCCTACGCGCTGCGACGAAGCTGGGAAGTGATCAAGGAGGACACCTTCCCGGATCAACTGGAAGCACTCCTGGGGTTCTTTGGGCACGACCTACGCTCCGATCACCCCTTTGCTGCCATTCAGGCAAACCCTGATCCTTCGCTTACGCCCGATATTTACATGCTGGGATCGAGCACGGGAGGGGTACAGTTTGCCGTGGAAAACGGACTCGCGTTCGTGTTCGCGGCACAAATCAACGCGGAGCTGGCAGTACCGGTGCTAAAAATGTACCGGGAGAAGTTCAAGCCCTCGAAGTATTACCAAGAACCCAAAAGCATAATGTCGATCGGCGTATTCACCGCTGAAACCGAAGAGGAGGCGCGCTACCTCGCGGAGCCTTCGCTGCTCATGTGGACCATGTTGGCGACCGGAAGGCGGTTCAAGTCGTTCCCCAGCACCCGTTTCGCGCACGATTACCACTACTCTACCCAAGAAAAGGCGATAAGGCAAATGCAACTCAACAAGTTCGTGATCGGCACCCCTGAACGGGTAGCAGAGCGACTAACCGAACTGGCAAAAGAGGCAGAAATTGATGAAATTATTATCGCGGATTCATATCCCGAAGTGGGCGCGCGAAAAAAAGCATACGAGCTGCTCGCGAAAGAGCTGAACTTGTAAT
>JAAYTC010000036.1 GCA_012518155.1 Bacteroidales bacterium
AATTTGCCGGGTTCAACACCACCCGTCGCACGGTTAGGTCCGGTAACTGCTCCAGCTTCTGCTCCACGGCGTACTTGGAGAAAATAGTGTCATGTTGGGCAATGTACGCGGCATCTCTTTTGGAAACAAGCAACAGACGGAGTCGTTCAACCTGCTCCGTCCCTTGGTTATCACAGTCGATAACGGTGCAGAGGTCCCCTTCGTTGGAGAATGTTTCGAGGTATAAAAGCAGGGTCATTCCCTTCAGATCCGTAAGCTTCTCCAGTGGCAGGGCGTTCTCGTTCTCCTCCGGCAGGAGCTCCCAGAGTTCCATCGGCTCGCCTTCCCGCTCAAAGAGAGGGTAACGGGCGGACTTATCTTCGTATGCACGATAATAGGAAAATGTGAGCTCCCGTAGGCGGATATTTTTTTGCGCCCCTCCCGAAACAGGCTCTCGCAACGTAAGCAGGTCACCGTCGGTAGTCACACCCACCCCTTGGGTAAGGGTAATGGCGTTCGCGGAAGCCTCTTTTAACGTGAACCCGCAAACAATGCCCACGCCCGTGAGGAAAATTCTCGATACGCGGTCTTGGTCATCAAAATAGTGGATGAACCCGTTCAGTTGTTCCGCGGTAAGTACCTGATCGTCGACAAACGTGTGGTATTGTGTCCTTATATTTTCTAATTTGGGTGCCATGTCTTTTTTCAATTAAAAGTTTCCTATATTGGTGCGGCCAAGCACGATCCTGCCTTTTAGATCTTCTTCCTCATCATCGCAGTCCAATAGTCTCCCGTGGGGATAAATATTATTGAGCCTGCTTATCTTTTCATTCAAGCGGATCAGCTTCTCCTCATCCTGTTCTTGACCGAGTTTTGTTTTGGAGAAGAGGAATTCACGAAAGGCTCCTTCAAACTGTACCATATCGTTTTCATTGGTGGTGGGCCAATTTTCGGGATACCCTACCCAGCAGATACGTGCCAATACATGTGCCGGTAGTTCTTCGCGGATCCTATTTTCCATATACTCTCGGAAGTCGCTGTTCGAGAACCGATAGGTCCAGCCGGGCAACACCACGGTCACCCGGAAAGAGTAGGGATCCACCGGTTGACAATCTCCCGGCTCGTTACTGCAGATGGGCATGAATTGCTGCAAGGGCACCGTGTCCTTTGTCACGTCCGGCCGAAGCAGGATATGTTCCACCAAGAGCATCCCCTCTTCGCTAAATCGGTAAGTGATGAAATCCACGAATTCGAGCATCGCTTTTTTCAACGTCTCCTTTGAACCGTAATAGATATAATGCCGGGCGATGACCCACTTCGTGCTGTTTGGGTCGGCCTCCCGGTTGATCACGTTAAAGGAGTACCTTCCTTTTTCCGAAAGCTGTACCTGCAGGTTGCCCGCGATGGTTTCATCCACCACATCGCTGTTTCGGAACACCTCTTCGATGGTCTCTCTCTTGGTTTCTATCACCTTTAGCACCGATTTTGCCAGCTCTTCTTCCGCCAGGCGGGTGGAGGGATAGTTTTCGGTGGCGGTAAGCCGTATCTTTCCCTCTTCGTTACGTATCCGCCAGCGGAAGACGGGCCGGCCGTCGGAGTCATCAAAGCCATACAGTTCGACGGGCCCTTCGGACAAGTTTCGGCGGCGTTCGTCCTTAATCCCCATCAGGCGAGCGATCCTTTTTTCAACCCCCGACACGTTTCCACTGTTCCATAGGTTCTCTTCCGGTTGTTCAAAATAGTTGAACGCGCTGCCTCGCTTCTGTCCCGTTCGGTCGTAATCCGCGAGGAAAGCCTCCTTGGTTCTCAACACCATCTCGTCCGATCGCGACCCATAAAGGTGTTTCATCAGGAACGCGTAATCATTGAACCTTTCGGCAAAACGCGCGATCAGGTGGTCCAGCACCTGGTTGTTCCGTTCCACCCGGCGGTCAAGCCCCGCGAAGAGTCCCTCCGTCAGCTCTTCATCGCTGTTCTCGGGGTAATTATTCACCAACTCAGAAAACCCCTTGATATCTTTTACCGCGCTCGTGAAATAGGTCTGCCTCTTTTCCTTGCTTACCGAAAGCACCTCTTTCACCTGCTCCAGGTGAGCAAAATAGGAAGCCAGGATCTGATCAAAAAAGAGCAGGTACCCCTTCAGTTGCCGGGCTCGCGCTTTACGAGCGGGATCGGTATGGGGCGGTAGCCCGTTTTGGCCGATGCCGTAGGTATCCGGGAAGTCGTTCTGAATGGTCGTGGTCTCGCCGGTATTCCTATACTCACCTTCGGGTATCAGCGGCTCTCTATCCAATCGAGCCTCTTCGCGTGCCTCCTTCTCCAGCGCGTCCATCTCCTCGAGGTAATCTTGCACCTTTTTCCGGTTTACATTCACCGGCAAAACACCCTTGTAGTAACTGTACGCGCTGTTGGAGCAGCGGACCGGTTTCTTCCCTTTCTCCACGCAGATGACCCAGGGAGAGCTCCCATCGCCGGGCTTATTCCCATCATCTATTGAGATATCGCGAATCACCTTTACCCCCTCAATGTTCATGATCAGTTGCATGATGTCCGATAGGCGCACTTCGGTTCGTAGACCGGCATTTTTTAGTTCAACCGGATCGAGGAATCCATGCTCCAGCACGGGCCCATCGATGATCTGATCGGTAGTGTATCCTTTTTGAACCATCTCGCTCATCGAGTAAAACCTCAGCGACGGAGAGAAATAGTTGTCGATGGCCCGGAGTACGCGGGCATGCACGCGCTCTTCGTCGGCTTCCGGTGCCAGCTCGACCTGCACGCAGACGGCGATGGGGTGGATGCCCACTTCCGAGATATCCACCAAATCTTCACAGAGGTTGCGGTGCGCGTGGTAACGGGCTCTTACCTGATCGAATATTCGCTCTTTCTCTTGACTTACTTCCATATCATCCGGGAAGATGTCACGGTTGATATCATCCAGGTCGAGGATGACCGAGTACAACCCTTGCAGCTGAAACTCCGACTTCAACGATGCATCGATCTCGTTGAAATGGGTGCTACCATAGGAGAGCCGGTTGTTCTTGTGATCTACATACACCGTTTTATTGTAGGGTAACAGCCAGCAGTTCTTCACCCCCTTGATATCGATAAAGAGCTTGCGGTAATCTGCTTCGGTAACGGGGTGCGATGGCAATATCTGAAGCGCGGTGAAAAATTGCTCCCTTATCTCTTGGGCACCAACCTCCCCCGGTGTGAGAAGATCCTCCATCGGCATCTCCACTCGAGCACCCAAGTCGGTAATCGCGTAGGCCAGCATCTCCAGGATGGTGATCCCCGGATCGTGGCTGTTGTAGTCGCTCCACAAGGCACCTGCCAACTGCTCGAT
>JAAYTC010000283.1 GCA_012518155.1 Bacteroidales bacterium
AATCGGTATTCCCGTCGAAGTGATTAGCAGCCGGTCTTCCCGCGTTAGCAAACGCCAGATCGTTCAGCTCAATCCACCGGTCACGCCCCGTTAGGTCGTACTTAGGCAACCATTGCAGGGTGGCTCGAGAAGAGACATCAATCTTCATCTTTCCCGCCTGTCCCTGCTTGGTAGTAATAATAATTACCCCATTACCGGCTCTTGACCCGTAGATGGCCGCGGCCGATGCATCTTTTAATACTTGAATGCTTTCAATATCGTTGTAGTTGAAATCCCGGTTGGCACCCGATATCACTCCATCCACCACGTAGAGCGGCGTGCTGTTACCAAATGTTCCCGTACCGCGAATCTCCACCTTACCTTCTCTACCCGGTGCCCCGGCGGTTCTCACGGTTACCCCCGGCAGGGTACCCAAGGCATCTCCCACGGATCCAGTCACGATCGTATTCTTCATCTCATCGGGATTAAACACCGATACCGCCCCCGTTAAGTCGGCCTTTCGAATGGTCTGGTAACCAATCACCACCAGCTCTTCGAGTATCTCCGCGTCCTCTTCCAAGGTAATATTCAAGGAAGTTCTCCCGTTAACCGCCACCGTTTGGGTAGTCATCCCCACGTAGGAGGCCTCCAAGATAGCATTAGGGCTAACGTTTGCTAACGTGAAATTTCCATTCATATCAGTAACAGTTCCCACCGACGTACCTTGAACCAGGATGGTTACACCCAATAGCGGCTCACCATTAATATCATATACTGTTCCGCTCACCGTGATATTCTGAGCGACAGCGCATAAGGAGATCATCCATAGTAGTGCAAAAGAGAATCTCCTGATCAAGTTTAATGAGTTTTTCTTTTTCATTCCATCGTTTTGTTTTAGATTATCAAAGAATACTAAGAAAGAATAGTACGATAATTCCATTTTACATTTTTTAGATGTAATTGAAACATCACCACTTTTGTTCGTGCATTTTAAATTGTTAAACTCTAAACGCTACAATTACAAATGTGGGTTAAATTCAGGGGGAATAATGCCACAATCATCTCAATAAATACAAATAATTTATCAATGAACGCTTTAGCTCTAAAACAAAAAACGGCCGGGGTTACCGGCCGTTAGTTAACGATATTGTTTATTATTACAACTCTTTTACAACTCCCTGTCGAGTGCTTCCACTTTCTTTACAATCAATTGGAGCTCCGATTTAATTTTCTCCACCTTTTGGTTCATATCATCCAGGAGGTGGTTCCCCTTCTTGGACGAGACGGAGAGGAAGCCGATATTATTTTCGTAGGTCTGCAGTTCATTTTTCATTCGGTCGTATTGGCGCATTAACTTCTCCCTTTCACGCAACAAATGGTTTTGAGCGTTTCCGGTTTTCGCCATATCGGAGATGTTGGTTTTGAAAGACTCCAACTTGCGGTCATCTTTATCGATATTCAACCGGTCGAACTGCGCGTCGACTGCTTCATGAAATTCTCGATAGGCACGATCCTTCAGCCGATACGGTACATGGCCTATCGTGTGCCATTGATCCATGAGTTCACGCAACACTGGTAATGCATCTTCCGCGTCTAACGAGGTGTCGAGTTGTTTTATCGACTCCACGACGGCTTTTTTCGCTTCCAAATTGCGCGCCTCTTCTTCGTATTGCGAAGAAGTGTGGATTTTCTTCTGCTCGAAAAAGTAGTCACATGCCGTGATAAATCGTTTCCAGATGCTATCCACGTGCTTGCGCGGAACAATACCAATGGTTTTCCACTCTTTTTGGATGTCGATCATCTCCCGGGTGGTATTCTTCCAATCTTTGCTATCTTTCAACTCTTCGGCCCGTTCGCAGAGCGCGATCTTTTTATTGAGGTTCTCTTCCATCTCTCCGCGAAGTGATTTATAGAACTCATTTTTCGAGCGGAAAAAGAAATCACACGCGGCACGGTATCGCTTGTAAATCTTCGTGTTCCATTTCCGGGGAACATATCCAATTTGACGCCATTGCGTTTGCAATTCCAGCACCTCTTTCACTTTCGCGTTCCAATCCTTGATAGTTTTAATCTGGCTGTAATCGATCGCTTCGAGCTTTTCGCACAGCGCGGTCTTCAACTCCAGGTTTTTATCTTCTTGTTCTTTTAATGTCTCGAAGTGGCCCTGGTATTTTTTGTTGATACGTGTGGATGCCTCTTTAAACCGGTTCCAGATGGCCTCTCTCTCTTTACGATTCACGGGCCCTATCTCTCTCCACTCCTGATGGAGGTTTTGGAGTTGATGGAAAGCTGAAACCACGTCCGGTTCACTATCAAGCCTCTCCGCGGCTTCACATAGTTCCGTTTTCATCTCGAGATTCTTTTTAAAGTCGTACTCCCTGAACTCGTTATTAATACGGACTAGGTCATAAAACTTCTCCACGTAGCGCTGGTAAGATTTCCAGAGCTCGTTCACTTTGGCTTGCGGAACCAATTTTATCTCGCTCCACTCCTGTTGTAGCGACTTAAACTCCTGGTATGTTTTATTAAAATCTTCCTGTCCCTGTCGCTCGGTAAGTGCTTTTATCTGATCGATGATGGCCAGTTTACGGGCCACGTTTTTCTCCTTCTCTACCTCTTCTTTCGCCACCAGTTCTGCCCGCTTCTCCTTTATTTTCTGGAGCAGCTCTTTACCTTCCACGTAAATGGCAGGCTCATCCGCCACGAAGTCGACCTCCTGGCCCCCGTCGGCCATGAAAGCCTGCTTTTGTCTCTCAATCTCGCCCCGTAGTGAACGGTAAAACACGTTCTTGTGCTCCTCGATATCCTTTCGTTTCAATTTATCCGAGGCCAGCAGGTCGCGAAGATGTTGAACGGTCTCTTCGATAGGAACTGCCATACTGTCTGTTTCTTCATCTGACTTGGGGTCGTCGTCCGCTCCATCCTCATCGTCATCGTCTTCATCCGCGTCATCGTCTTGAGCGTCCTCCAAATGATAGTCAATACCGTCGGAATCGTCCACCTCTTCTGTAGTGGGAACTTCTTCTGCAGCAGATGTTTCTTCTGCAGCAGGGACTTCTTCAGCAGCAGGTGTTTCTTCTGCAGCAGGTGCGTCGTCTGCAGCAGGGG
>JAAYTC010000037.1 GCA_012518155.1 Bacteroidales bacterium
CGCTACCTAACTGTAGCGAATGCCCGCTTAGCCATACATGCCTGGCCCTTGCTAAAAACCGGGTAGCCCACCACCCGGTTACACGAAAGAAGAATAAAGTACGGAAGCGCTACTTCAGCTATTTCCACGTGGTACATAATGGCTCCACGTATATCAGTCGGAGAGTGAAGCAGGATATTTGGAAAAACCTGTATGAATTCCCCTTGGTGGAAACAACCGGGCCGGTCGGAATCGAAGGGTTGATAAAAAACGATGATTTTACCACGCTCTTCGGAACCATTCCATCCTTGAACATCGAATTGGCTGATAAATTCGAGCATGTACTTTCGCATCAGGTGATTTCCGCTCATTTTTATAAAGTTATCATCCCACGAGAAGCCACTTTCGAAACGGGGGGAAAATTCCATCGAATCGATCATGCACAGCTAGACAACTACCCTATTTCCAGACTCATAAGCAAATACCTTGAATCCTCAAGTGATTCGTGTGGCTAATTGCAAAAAAATGATTAATTTTGCTTTGATAGTAAAATATTTAAATCCAAAAATTTTAGATTATGTCGGTGAACAAAGTTATTTTAGTAGGAAACGTGGGGAAAGACCCGGAAATGAAGTATTTCGACAATGATGTGGCAAAAGCCAGCTTTTCGTTGGCAACGAGTGAGAGAGGATACACCACTTCCAGCGGGACACAAGTGCCCGAGCGGACAGAGTGGCATAACATAGTGTGCTGGAGGGGACTCGCTCAGATCACGGAGAAATTTGTTAAAAAAGGTACGCTGCTTTACATTGAAGGGAAAATCCGTTCGCGGTCGTATGACGACCAAAGTGGAGTAAAGCGATACATCACGGAAGTAGTGGCTGATAGCCTGGAGCTGTTAAGCCGTAAGCCTTCGGGCAACGATGAGGAAGATAGAACCTCTCCGGCTCCTTCGAGCAGCACGGATGGGCCGATCGAAAGCAAGGATGAAAGTTCCGAGGTTGATGATTTGCCGTTTTAAATAAAACATCGTATTTTTGCAGGAGAATGTTTTATCTATTTGTTGAATATCAAACGATAAAACATTCTCTCTGTCTCACTAAATTATCGCCAATTGGACCCTGACCCTTTATCATTGTCGCACGTTCTCCTGCAGGCATTCGTGCCCGCGGCATTTGATTTTTTTTTAACAGCGTTCCTCCTGCTGCTTATCGTGTTGAACGCGCTTATTTCGGGATCGGAGGTCGCTTTTTTCTCCATTGAGCAAAATCAACCGGACAACTTCGATACCGCGAAAGAAACAAAAAGAGATCGGATAACCCATCTCCTCCATAAACCGGAGAAGCTTCTTGCCTCGATTGTTATCACGAATAACTTTTTGAATATCACGATCACCGTACTCATCATCTACCTGTTAAACAGGCTTCCCTATTTCGCGGGTCACCCTGCAGAAACCTTGTTTCTCGAAATCATCATCGCGATTATCGTGGTTTTGCTCTTTGTAGAAATCATTCCTAAAATGCATGCCTCCCATAATCCTGTACGGTTTGCAGAGAGAAACGCGACCCTCATTTACGCGATTCACAAAATGATGAGCCCGCTCTCGGTTTTGATGGTGAAAAGTGCCACATCCATCAACCACTCATTTACTCCCAAGAGGCACGACATATCGGTAGACGACCTTTCAAAAGCCCTAGAGATAACCTCAAACGAGATAACGCGTGAGCAAGAAAAGGAGATGCTGGAAGGTATCATCCGATTCAGGGATAAAACGGTGAATGATATTTTTATTTCGAGGAGCGACATGGTAGCGATAGAGGCTCGTACCCCCTTTAACGAGGTGATCGACTTTATCGTGGATGCCGGATTCTCGCGTATTCCTATTTTCGATGAGAACCCTGACAATATCAGGGGAATCCTTTACGTGAAGGATCTACTGCCGCACTTGGGGAAAACAGGAGGATTTAACTGGCAGTCTCTTATCCGAACAGCCTACTTTGTGCCCGGAACGAAGCGGATAGATGATCTTTTGGAAGAATTTCGTGCGCATAAAATCCATATGGCTATCGTAGTAGACGAGTACGGGGGCACTTCAGGACTGGTTACCATGGAAGATATTCTTGAAGAGATAGTAGGAGATATCAGTGACGAGTACGACGACGAACAACCCCTCTACTCGATGGCAGCCGACGGATCTTACCTTTTCGAGGGAAAGACTCCGTTAGAGGACTTCATAAAGATAACCGGTGTGAACGAAAAAGATTTCGAAGAAATGGCAGAGGATGTCGACACCCTGGCCGGGCTACTTTTAGAATTAAAAGGCGATTTTCCAAAAAGGAAAGAGAGTTTTACCTACAAAAAATACACGTTTCTCGCGGAGGATATGAGTAAGAAACGTATCACGACGGTTAGATTCGTCCCACCCAAAAGCAAAATCACCGAGCAACAACAGCTAGTTTAGATTAGATGTAATGCTGATTAGAAAAGAACATACCGATACGAGCTGCCTCTTGGGCATTTGGAAAATGGAGGAGTCCCGCGAAGAACTACTAAAGTACTTTCCTGAACATTTACACCCGGAGGCCGTGGCATACACCGATAGCATACGATCGCGCAGAAGATCTATTGAATGGCTTTCTACACGTGCGATGCTTTTCGTTCTCTTAAACGAGAGCAAAATAATTGAGTACCATCCCGATGGGCAACCATACCTTAGCGACCATAGTTACCACATCAGCATCAGCCACACGAAAGAACATGCGGCGATCCTTCTTCACGATTCATCGCGGGTGGGCATAGATATTGAAGAGCGCTCGGAGCGAGTAAAAAAAATTGCAAGCAAGTTCATTTCGGAAAGAGAATATATCGATCCTTCCAAAAAAGTAATACACCAACTGTTACACTGGTCGGCAAAGGAAAGTCTGTTTAAGTTAATGAACGAGCGGGGAGTCGACTTTAAAAAACACTTACATGTTCACCCGTTCACCCCCTTGAAGAGAGGAATAATGAACGCGACTGAAACTAAAACAGACTCGTCGCGTACGTTTCGTGTTCAGTACGAGGTGCATGATGAATATGTTCTCACCTGGTGCTCCGGTAACGGTGTGGCGCCATAAAAAACGCCCCGAGGTTTTACCCACGAGGCGCCTTAACACGTTTAATATAACACTTTACAGCTTATGCATTCAGTGAAACTCGTTTGAATGAAACAACTGTAAGCTCTTTGTCCCCTTCTTTAAGGAACTGTTCAATCGTTTTTTTAGGATCCTTCACGTACTCCTGCTGAAGCAAAGAGGACTCCTTGTAGAACTTCTGAAGAGAGCCTTCCGCGATCCTGTCTAACAGATTTTCCGGTTTGCCGGCTTCACGTGCCTTCTCGCGTGCTATCGACAACTCCTGTTCCTTTAATTCAGAAGGGATACCCTCGGCGGTAACCGCGAGAGGGTTCATTGCTGCCACTTGCATAGCAATATCCTTCGCCACCTGTTCGTCCGTTTCTTTATTGAATCCGACGATAGTACCCAACTTATTTCCCATGTGTATATAGGAAGCAACATAGGGAGCATCTATATATTCGTAAAAGCCCAGTTCCATCTTTTCGCCGGTCGCGGCCATTTTATCGGTAATCAGCTGAGAAATTGTTCCGTTTGGGAGCTCGATAGCGAGCAATTGCTCCAAGTTCTCGGGCTTATTAGCGATAGCAGCGTCGAGGAACTGCTCAGTAAGCGCGATGAAATCATCATTTTTAGCCACGAAATCTGTCTCACATTGCAATGCCACAATCGCGGCGAAACTACCGTCAGTTTTAGCTAACACGCACCCTTCCGACGCTTCGCGATCTTCACGCTTCGCGGCCACAGCCTGGCCTTTTTTACGGATAATCTCCATCGCTTTGTCGAAATCACCGTTTGCTTCGTTCAGCGCATTTTTGCAATCCATCATACCCGCTCCTGTCATTTTGCGGAGATGCTGGATATCTGCCATAGTAACTGCCATATTTTTATTTCCTTGTTTTAAAGTTCATTAATTAGAATTACTCCTCTGCATCCTCTTCTTTCGAGAACTTGCTTACGACGGCCGCTTTCATCGCTTCTGAATCCTCTTTCTTCACGCGCTCTTTTTTAGCGGCTCTCGATTTACGCTCTCTGCGTTGGGGTGCCTCATCGTCTTGTTGCTCGGCTGCCGCGGCATCTGCCTTCTCCACTTTGCGCTCGTCTAATCCCTCTTTTATGGCATCTGTCACGAAATTCACGATCATTTCAATGGACTTCGTGGCATCGTCGTTCGCGGGAATCACGAATTCGATATTCGAGGGATCCGAGTTGGTATCCACGATCGCGAATACCGGTATACCCAAGCGCTCGGCCTCTTTTACTGCAATTTGCTCCTTCATCACGTCAACCACGAAAAGGGCAGACGGGAGTCGGGTTAAGTCTTGGATCGATCCCAGGGTTCTCTCAAGTTTCGCGCGTTGACGGGTTACTTGCAATTTTTCACGCTTCGACAGCGTGTCGAATGTCCCGTCCTTAATCATCTTGTCGATGTTACTCATCTTTTTAACCGCTTTGCGAATAGTGGGAAAGTTCGTAAGCATGCCCCCGGGCCAACGCACGATAACGTAGGGCATATTCACGCTTTGTGCTTTTTCTTCAACCACCGGCTTCGCTTGCTTCTTGGTGGCGACAAAGAGTATTTTCTTTCCTGATTTAGCGATCTTCTTTAATGCCGATGCGGCCTCTTCTGCTTTCGCGATTGTTTTATAGAGATCGATGATGTGAATCCCGTTGCGCTCCATGAAAATGTAGGGAGACATCGCGGGATTCCATTTTCTTTTCAAGTGGCCGAAGTGGGCTCCAGCCTCTAAAAGTTGGTCAAATTCTAATTTTGCCATGTTTGTTATTAATAATTCGTTTACATTCTTTTTCTAAACCGAATTGCAAGGTAAACTCCTCCTTTATCGATAGTTATTTTCAGGTTATACCGGCAGTGTCCTTGCAATTTAGATACTAAACGCGATTGCCGATTGTACGGCACTATAATCACTGCATGCACCACGGTTTAATGAATCCAATAGGAACATGAATCGTGTGCACCCAGAAACTTAACGTTTCGAGAACTGGAATTTCTTTCTTGCTCCAGGTTGTCCCGGTTTTTTCCGTTCAACCACGCGAGGATCGCGCGTTATAAAGCCTTCGGCCCGTAAGACAGATTTATCATCGGGATTAACTTTAACCAATGCACGGGAAATACCTAGCCGGGCTGCTTCCGCTTGCCCCTTGTAGCCTCCCCCTTGCAGGTTGATTCGTATATCATACTTGTCGAGTACTTCAAGTTTGCTTAGCGGCTGTTTCACGATAAACTGAAGGATCGATGACGGGAAGTATTCCACGATATCGCGTTTGTTAATCGTGATTTTACCTGTCCCTTCCGACAAGAAAACCCGGGCTACCGCGGCTTTACGCCTTCCTATTGCGTTAATTGCTTCCATATTATAAAAGTGTATTGATATCTATTTTTTTGGGTTTTTGTGCCTGATGTGGATGCGTATCGCCTGCATACACGAACATGTTATTAATAAGTGCTGCACCGAGTCGGTTTTTGGGCAACATCCCCTTCACCACTTTTCTAAAAAGTCGATCGGGACCCTTCGCCATCAGCTGAGCCGGCGTGTACTCTTTCTGCCCCCCGGGATAGCCCGAATAGCGATAATAAACTCGATCTGTCCATTTACTTCCGGACAGTTCCACTTTATCTGCATTCAATATGATCACATTGTCTCCACAATCAACATGGGGAGTAAAGCTTGGCTTGTATTTCCCTCTCAGCAATTTAGCCACTTTAGAACAGAGGCGACCTAGCGACTGCCCAGTGGCGTCGATTTCAACCCACTCTTTTTGAGCCGTTTCTTTATTTACAGAAATGGTTTTGTAACTTAACGTATCCATTCTAGTTCAATTAGTTTAATAAATAAATGAATATGAAAGTCGATTTCCCTAACTTCCTTTTTTGTCTTGCTAAGGGACAGAATAGGCAAATAAGAAGCTTAGAATCAAACTCTTAATTGATAAAAACTAATAATCGGACTGCAAAGTTACAATAATTCAGATTATTAACAAAG
>JAAYTC010000284.1 GCA_012518155.1 Bacteroidales bacterium
AACCGGTTCAGGAACCAGAGGGTCATCAGGTCGAGGTACCCGTTCACGAACCGGCTTGCCCCGAATTTGCTTTTTCCGTACTTGCGCGGTTGGTGCTGCACCACCTTCTCACCGATGCGGGTGAACCCCGCGTTTTTGGCCAGTACCGGTATATAGCGGTGCATGTCGTTGTACACCTCGATGCTTTTTGCCAGTGATCCGCGATATGCTTTCAAACCGCAATTGAAATCATGTATTTTTATTCCTGAGACTTTCCGGGCGGTGGCGTTGAACAGTTTGGAAGGAAGATTTTTAGTCAATTTGTCGTCATAGCGCTTCTTTTTCCATCCCGAAACCAGGTCGTACTTCTCTTCTTTTATCATCCTGTAAAGCTCCGGTATCTCGTCGGGGCTGTCTTGCAAGTCCGCATCCATGGTGATAATCACTTCGCCTTTGGCTTTTTGGAAGGCACACTGCAGCGCGGGCGATTTCCCGTAATTTCTACGGAACTTAATTGCTTTCACGTGGTCCGATCCGTTTTTCAGCTGTTTAATAACTTCCCATGATCCGTCGGTGCTTCCATCATCCACGAAGATGACCTCGTATGAATAGCCATTCTCCTGCATTACCCGTTTTATCCAATCGTGTAGTTCTCTAATTGACTCTTCTTCGTTTAACAGCGGTATGACAACTGATATATCCATGAGTGGTATAAATAAAGTTTAGTTCTTTTGACGGGGCTTGTGTCGAAGCGCGAGCGGGACCACCACCAAGGAGAGTACCAGTCCCAAGAACACGTTTGCCATGATCACGTTACTGAAAATATAGGAGAACGGGTCGGGGAGGGGCTGTTCTGCCAGTTGGGCCGTTAATGTTTTGCTTAACTCGAAGGCTTGTGCCAACTCCACCATGTTCTCGTACAAGTTGGCAATAAAAACGGGGTCAATCCAACGTACGTGAATAAACACCACCAACGCTTCCAGTATAGAAGCGAAGAAGAACAGCAGTACCGAAAACCGGACACCTTGCCAATAACGCATTTGGTTATTCATTCGCGAGGTATTGTACTTTGCCAAGAGATAAAAAAGGAGTATTGGCGTGCCAAGGCCCAGCATAGATCCCACGATGTTTATGGCGGGGTGGGCCGCTCCAAAAATCACGAACAGGTACTTGAAGACCCAGAAAATTCCCAACAATAACCCGGCCTTCATCGCGTAATCCAACAGCTGACCTTTATTTTCTTCCTCTAATTTCATATTCCCTGCAAAGATACAAGATTTTCTTTTTAGAACCGTTGGAGCTGGTGAAATAAGCAAGAAGTGGGCCCGTTCAACCGCAAGGTTTGCAAAGTTGTATAAAAAAGTGCGGCTTTATTCAAAATTTATTGAACAATTTTAACCGATATTCATTATAATAGCTCTCGAAGTTTGAGTTTCACTGGCATAGCCCGGTTGATAAGTCATATATCGGAAGGTCGGAGGTGAAGGTGAACAAAGAAATCCTTAGAAATGCAATGAGTTGTATTTTTTTGATTTTTAATTATTTACGCGTGATTGTCTGAATTGTGTAAGGAAATGTAAGTTTTTTGTTATCTGAATAACGCGTCTTAGCCCACGATATATTATATATTTGTGACACATTTTAAAATTACAGCAATGCGAATCCAAAAATTTGAAGTCGGGATCGACAGGAGATTCCAATCCAAAGAAAGCATCGTGGTGGATATTAATGAGATACCATATCCTACAGCATTATTCATTCCGCTAAACCAAGAGGTGGTGTTGAATAAACGTGCATACGACACGTTGGGAATGAAGGAGAGCGAAGTATTTGACGTGACCACATGGAAGCGGATAAATCCTTATTTCGAGGATAACATTAAAAAAATAACCGACGATATTATCATTGATCAGAAGGCACACGTGATCCTTTTCAATGGGAAGCACGAGATTATGAATTACTCCATGACCCGGATACATAACTCCAAGCTGGGAAAAATAGCCATCATTCACTTTTCTAAGGCGTCTGAAAAATATTCCGTGGCGTCCATCTCGTCGCTCTATTCTATAAAAGATGAAGTGACCAAGTTGAAGCCATACCTGAATCGGGCGGGAAAGAGCATCCTTGACAATCTTATGAAAAAATACTTCAGGGAAGAGGACAATCAGCAGCTCACGTTAGACGATTTGGTTTATTACGAGAAAGAATTACGGGTTATTCAAAAAGCCTATCCTTTACTGTCCCACCGCGAGGTAATTCTTTGCGGGCTACTCGTCAATGATATGGACAGCAAGGATATTGCCACGATCACTAATCGTACCTTGGATTCGGTGTTCGTGACGATCCACCGCATCAACAAGAAGCTTGACTTCCTTAACAAGAAGCATTTGGTGGACACATTGAAAGAATTAGTCAGCAAAAAAATAATCAAAGAACATGTGGGCACTCAGGTGTGAGCGTCCGCTGTTTATCCATTCGTGATAGCAAAGGCGGGGTATGTGCGAATGTTGCGAAAAAGTGACATGCGTGGAAAGCCTGATAAATCAGATCGTTATGTGAAGTAAATGTGAAAGGCGCAAGGTTTTGTAAGTCTTATACTTCCTCATACCTACTCGAATACCGTCTATTCGTGCTATATTTGTCATTGTAACATTCACGTTATTACAATATCAGTACGCTCAAAACAATGACCATGCTCTCTAAAAGTCAACCATCCAATGACACGGTTGCGATAGATATAAACGACCTCCCGTTTCCAATAGCCATTTATATCTTCTCAACAAACAGGGTTATCTTAAATGAACCTGCCTTGGAACTACTGGGAATGAAATCAAACGAAGCATTTGATCTGGCAACATGGAACAGGATTAACCCGTTTATGAAAGATATTGTGACAAAACAGGGGAGGGGCGACGTGCCCGATCAGAAAGTCCAGGTCATGCTTTTCAATGGAAAGCTCGAGGTGATGAGGTATTCGCTTGGCACTGTCTTAAGTCCTCTATTGGGAGCGGTATACATTATTTATTTCTCGAAAGTATCCGATAAGAGTTCCGCCGCGTCTTTTTCTTTTATTCACAGTATAAAGGATGAGTTGGCGCAATTGAAACCTTACCTGAACCGTACAGGAAAAACAATGCATCGGGCATTGATGAAGAGATATTTTGGCGAGGAAAACAAGCAGCTCACATTAAACGACTTGGTTGCTTACGAAAAAGAGTTACGTATCATACAGCGGGCCTATCCGTCGCTAACCCATCGAGAAGAGATACTTTGTTGTTTGCTTGTAAACGATTTGGACATCTATGAAATAGCGCTCGCGACCAACAGGACGCCCGAGTCTGTCTCGGTCACCATTCATCGGATCAACAAAAAGCTTGGTTTCATGAACCGGAAAGAGTTGATCAACGCGTTGAAAGATCTTGTTCGTGATGAAAACAGCAATCACGATGAACCGGCCCGCGATTCGGACTAGGAATAAATATAAATCATCCCTGAAAGACATTCCCACAGACTGTTTCAATCGCATCCCGCGCCCCGCGTGTAATATTATGTAAGGTTGAAAATTGTTCAAATGGAACCGGTTGAAGTATATTTGTCCTGCTTAACTAATTTAGTTAACGCGAATAGAGGCAATTATTATGTAATTAACAAATAAATTTAAATAGTTAAAATAGGAAGGAGATTATCCGAAGTCTACTTCGCCTTCTGTCACCGAGGTGATGGCTGCTTAGTCATGCTAAAAATTAACTTCTTTTTTAATTCCAGGAAGTGTTCCAACCATGCGGCCAAGCATCACCGCGGAATATTCATGCCTTCTTGTCCGGGATAAAATCAATTTGCGATGAAAAAAAGAAAGATACTCTGGTTCTGTGCCGCTCAATTTTCAGACGAGAAAATCAAAATCACGGGAACGTGGTTAATCGCGATGGGTGAATCGATCGCTA
>JAAYTC010000285.1 GCA_012518155.1 Bacteroidales bacterium
CCAGCGATACCCTTTCGCCTGCCGGTGGAGTATCTTTCTTAGGCGCGGCGGGGGCCACTTCTCCTCTTGGGGTATCTTCTGCCACCACGGGAGGGAGAGTGGATGGGGGAGGGGTGCTCTTTTTCACCTCATCGCGTTGTTTTGATGATCGGAACACCAATTGAATAGGTTTCCCGGGAGCTTTTGCACTTGTTTCGGTCGACGCTTCCTTGTTGTTGGTAGTGTCTGCTGAGCTCTTCTCGTTGTCACTTTTCCGCACAGGGTTTATCTTATCGGCTTCACCTTGCTTATCGGCGGCTTCGACTTTCTTCACTACCGGATCATCTTCCTTTTTAAGGATCTCTAATTTTTTGGGTGGTTCCGCCTTTTTGGGAGTTTCCACTTTTTTAGGAGTTTCCACGTTTTTAGGTGATTCCACGTTCTTCAATGTCTCCACTTTCTTCGGTGGTTCTACATTTTTCGCGGGTGCTGTTTTGTTGACCGGCTCCTCTTTTTTCGCGCGCTCATCCTTCTTTTTAATGGGTTGATCTTTTTTTGTGGCGCGCTCTTTTTCGTTGGTCGATGGAACAGGCTGCGAACGTCTGGCCGGTGGGGTATTGTCTCTGTTTTTCGTGTGTTTTTGGTTATTCTCCGATCGGCTTTTCGATCCTGTATCGCTTAACTTTTTCGTTTCCGCGATTGCTTGTTCGTCAAGAATTTTGTAAATAAGTTCTTCCTTTTTGTATGCATCGGGCCTTCTTATGCCCATTTCTTTGGCAAGAACCCGTAATTCAGTGGTGAGCTTTTCGTTAAGCTCAATAATGTTATAAGCCATGTAGATGTATTGAAATTCGTTATGGTTTTAAAAAATATTCATCGTAGTTTTTGACTATTCCTCGCCACGGCATACCTCAAGCAAGCTTGGCTCTGCACATCCGGCTTAACAGAATAGTTCACTAAGTTTGGAAATTGTTTCTTTTTTTAATTATACTCGTTTTAACGTGATGGAACTATCGTACCCCTCATTATTAACAAGAATAGACGAATATAATGTTAGTTTTGAATGAATTTGTAAATGATAAACAGTGGTATGAGTCAACTGTTACTGTCGCAGATTCGTGACAAAGGTAGCACTTTTTTTTAGAACCGTGTGAAAACTTCGGATATTTTTTCTTAATAGTCTCGTTTTAACTATTATTACACTCACTGCATGTTGAGCCTGTTCGAGTTATCCATTCGTCTTTGCAGTTCATTCTTATATATCAACGATCTTCTGCTCTCCATCGAACCGGGTCCCATGCTCTCGAGGAACAGCTCGTTGGCTACCGTTGCCCATTTATAGGCTTCATCCATATTGTCCATCATTTCGTAAGCAAGCGCGATGTTGTTAGCCGCTTTTCCTTTGTCCTTTTTGTTGGATCGGCCGTTATAGTATACCTCCCATTTTTTTATGGCTTCGGCCCAATTTGCCTCTTTGGCATATGCTTCGCCTTCGCGCATCAAAGAACTCGCGGAAGTATAATACCACCTGTCCTGCATCTCCCAATGAGGAGCAAACACGGTGGTCATTTTTTCTGCTGCTCTTACGGCCATGATTTTCATCGCCTCTTCAGTAGAAGGGATCATCACCTCTGCATATGCTCTACCGTCTTGAATATCGAAACCTTCCCAGGTGAGGCTGTCATTATATTGTACGGCCGGTATCTTTCCTTCCATAGTGGGCATGTAAACACGTAATAGCGATTGTATCTTTGCCCGAAGGTTGCTGTACGTGTATCCTTGCTGACGAAACAGTTGTTGCTCGTGGGTTTCGATAAGCAGTTTGTCGAGCGAGATAATGGCATCGGCGCCGGTTTCTTCACGAATCTCGTTCATTCTCTCCGGTAAAAGGGGCTGCTCCTGAAAAAAATGGGTGTCGCTCCTTAACGGCTTATCGTAGTAGAACACCTGAAAGAAATAGTCCTCCTCGTCGAGGAACTGCGCCAAGGCTTCTGTATAAAATATAGCGATACTATCGGATGAAACTTTGGCTCTCTCTGTTTGTGAACGCCCTAGTGGCGTGATATCATGTCCCACGTCATCGGGTTGTTGAACAACATTATTAGCAATCACGATCGAAAGCACGTTCGAAGGTAAAGTAACTTGAGCCGGTTCGTGTGTCTCTACTGTCAAATATTTTATCCCGGCGCACCCGCTGGTGAAAAAAAGAAAGGCAGTGAGAATAAAAAAAGGAGAAATTTTTTTCATACGATTAAAATTATTGACTTCCCACCTGTAGGGGGAACCCCACTGTTTTAGTGTGCTGCAAAGATACAGTATTCGTCAGATGTTTTACTCGACCAAGAACAAATTTATGCTTTTTATATTTTCGCGTATATAAATAACGCTTTAGCCCTTACGAATGTTTGTTGCCCAGCAGGAAAGATGAGGTTTTATGCTTCCAAGCCGTCGAAAAGACCATGTAACGTGAAATTGTATGCTGTCCTTGGTTGTTTCGAAACAAGGTGTTATCCGCGAAAAGACCATGTAACGTGAAATTGTATCCTTCCTAATATAAGATGAAATAGATAGTAAATGGTTTAAAGTCAACTCTAAATTATCCGGAAATATAGAGGTGTAATCGCGCAGATTTGTAAATTTTGTGTATATTTGTAGCTTCATAAAATAGTGAAAACATACACGAACGAAACAGACGAAAACATGGTATTTAACATTATTGTGTTGGCCAAGCAGGTCCCCGATACACGCAACGTGGGGAAAGATGCAATGAAAGCCGATGGAACCGTGAACAGGGCAGCGTTGCCTGCCATTTTTAATCCCGAAGATTTAAACGCGCTGGAACAGGCGTTGGACATCAAAGACCGGTTTCCCGGGTCGAAGATTACCCTTTTGACCATGGGGCCGGGGCGTGCCGCTGATATCTTGCGGGAAGGATTATTCCGTGGTGCCGATGATGGGGTGCTGCTGACCGATAGGGCGTTTGCCGGTGCCGATACATTGGCTACCTCCTACGCGCTGTCGATGGCGATCCGCAAAATCGGTAAATTCGACATTATTGTCGCGGGGAGACAAGCGATTGATGGCGATACCGCGCAGGTAGGGCCCCAGGTGGCCGAAAAACTGGGAATACCCCAGGTGACCTATGCCGAGAATATCGAGAAGCTTCAGAAGGGAAAGATCACCGTGAAGCGACGACTCGACAACGGGGTGGAAGTGGTGGAAGCACCGCTCCCCGTGGTGCTTACCGTGAATGGGTCGGCTCGCCCGTGCCGCCCTCGCAACGCGAAGCTGTTGATGAAGTACAAGCACGCGAAAACGGTGACCGAGCGTCAAGTGCAAAACCTCGATTACATCGATATCTATAGCAGCAGGCCCTATCTTAACCTGACCGAGTGGAGCGTGGAGGACGTGGAGGCCGATAAAGTACAATGTGGACTTTCAGGCTCACCTACCAAAGTAAAGAAAATCGAGAACGTGGTGTTCCAAGCGAAAGAGAGCAAACAACTCACCGACGATGATTACGATATCGAAGAGTTGATGAAGGAATTAATCGAAAGTCACACCATTGGATAAAAAATACAATCAAAAAATGAATAACTTATTTGTATATTTAGAAATCGAAGGGGGCACCGTGGCCGATGTGAGCTTGGAACTTCTCACCAAGGGACGTTCATTGGCCAATCAATTGGGATGCCGCTTAGAAGCGGTGGCTGCCGGCAGCGAGCCTGAACTGAATGGGGTGGATAAACAGGTGTTTCCATACGGCGTGGATGTTTTGCACTTGTTTAAAGATGAGCGGTTAACGCCCTACA
>JAAYTC010000286.1 GCA_012518155.1 Bacteroidales bacterium
ACCCTGCCTTTTTAAAGATCGTACGCGCGTTTTGCAGCCGTTCGTCGGTGAGCGGTGCCACCCCCTTTAGTCGGTAATCCATCCCCATCTGTTCATACTTCTTCGTGCCCATATCGTGATAGGGTAGGAGATCCACTTTTTGGATGCAGCGGTAGGGTGCCAAGAAATCAGCCATTCTCTCCAACAGTTCATCCTTGTCCGTCCATCCAGGAACCAGCACGTGCCTAATCCAAGTAGGTATATTGTTTTCTTCCAAGTAATTGAGGCATTTTAGCGTGTTATTCATTTTCACTCCTGTCAACTCTTTATGTTGCACGGCATCAATCGATTTCAGGTCCAGCAACACCAGATCAGTGGCATCCAATGCTTTGAACACCGCTTCCGTTGCTATGGCTCCCGAAGTATCCAACGCGGTATGGATCCCCTCTTCCTTGCAAAGCAGGAAGAAACTACGCACGAACTCCGACTGCAGCAGCGGTTCGCCTCCTGTTACCGTAACTCCTCCTTTCGCGATAAAGCTTTTATACCGGAGCACTTCGTTGAGCAGCTCCTCCGGAGAAAAAAGGTACTTGCTTCCGCTTTTGATATCCCAGGTATCCGGGTTATGGCAATAGAGACATCGCAGCGGGCACCCTTGCATGAACACCACGAACCGTATTCCCGGGCCGTCCACCGTGCCGAAGCTCTCTAACGAATGAATCTTTCCCAGCATGATAGATAATAATTGTTATGATTATTGCCCTTGCATCGATCGGCTGTTTGCTCCTGTTATAGCGACTGGTTGATGGTTCGTGAAATCACGTCCAATTGCTGCTCCTTGGTCAGTTTCACGAAGTTCACCGCGTACCCCGACACTCGTATCGTCAGCTGCGGGTATTGTTCCGGGTGATTCATCGCGTCCACCAGCAAATCCTTATCAAACACGTTCACGTTCAGGTGCTGTCCCCCTTCCGGCGTGAAATAGCCATCCAGCAAGCCCACCATGTTATCGACGCGCGTATCTTTTTCTTTCCCCAACGTACCCGGCGACACCGCGAAGGTGTACGAGATACCGTCGTGCGAGTGCTGAAACGGCAATTTAGCCACCGATGCCAAAGCCGCGACCGCCCCTTTTTGGTCTCGTCCATTCATCGGGTTCGCCCCCGGCGCGAATGGAGTTCCCTCGGCTCTACCATCCGGTGTTGCACCCGTTTTCTTGCCATATACCACGTTCGAAGTAATCGTCAAGATCGACTGCGTGGGGATAGCGTTCCTGTACGTCTCGTGCTGGCGGAGGTACTCCATGAATTTCTTGGTGATCTCCACCGCGATAGCGTCCGTGCGGTCGTCGTTGTTCCCGAAAGGCACGTATTCCCCCTCCCGTTCGAAGTCCACCGCGATGCCTCTTTCATCCCGAATCACCTTCACCTTCGTGTCACGGATCGCGGCAAGCGAGTCGGCCACGATCGAAAGCCCCGCGATTCCGGTCGCCCTTATCCGTTGCACATCGCCATCGTGCAGTGCCATTTCGAACGCCTCGTACGCGTATTTATCGTGCATGTAATGGATTACTTTTAGCGCGTTCACGTACACCTTCGCCAGCCAGCGCATCATCAGCTCGAATTTGGCAGTCACCTCCTCGTAATCGAGGTATTCCGAGGTAATGGGTTGGAACTCGGGAGCTACCTGAGCCCCTGATTTCTCGTCTCTTCCCCCGTTAATAGCGTATAGCAAACACTTCGCGAGGTTTGCCCGCGCCCCAAACAGCTGCATTTGCTTCCCGATCTTCATGGGCGAAACGCAACACGCGATCCCGTAATCGTCGCCGTAGTCCGGGCGCATCAAGTCGTCGTTCTCATATTGAATAGCCGACGTGTCGACTGATACTTTCGCGCAAAACTTCTTCCAGTTTTCCGGTGAGTATTTCGACCACAATACGGTAAGGTTTGGCTCCGGTGCCGGTCCCAGGTTATAGAGCGTTTGCAGGTATCGGAACGACGTCCTCGTCACCAAGGTCTGCCCATCCAAATTTTGTCCTCCCAGCGATTCAGTCACCCACACCGGGTCGCCCGAAAACAGCTCGTTATATTCCGGCGTGCGAAGAAAGCGCACGATCCGAAGCTTTATGATCAGTTGATCCACCAGTTCCTGCGCCTCCGTTTCCGTGATCAGTCCCGCTTTTAAATCTTTTTCGATATAGATATCGAGGAAGGTAGAAGTCCGGCCGATTGACATTGCTGCCCCGTCTTGATCTTTAACGGCGGCCAGGTAGGCAAAATAGAGGAATTGAACCGCCTCACGCGCGTTCGTAGCAGGTTGCGTTACATCGAACCCGTAGGATTGACACATTTTCTCGAACGCTTTTAGCGCCCCAATCTGTTCCGACACCTCTTCACGATTACGCATCGTGTGTTCGGTAAACTCCTGTATATCCAATCGCTTGAAGAAATTTTCTCGTTCCTTGATCAGCGCGGTTGTCCCGTACAGTGGCACCCTTCTGTAATCACCAATGATTCGCCCTCTTCCGTACGCGTCCGGCAACCCCGTGATGATCCCCGAGCGTCTTGCCGCAAGCATCTCGTCGTTATACACCGAGAAAACTCCCTCGTTGTGCGTCTTCCGGTACTTCGTGAAAATGGTTTTCGTCATCTCGTCGAGTTCATACCCGTAGGCTTTCAACGCGTTTTCTACCATACGGATCCCCCCTTTCGGGAAGATACCCCGTTTCAGCGGCGCGTCTGTTTGCAAACCGACGATCACCTCGTTTTGCTGATCGATATATCCAGGCCCGTAGGTATCAATTCCCTGCGGGTATTTTGTTTCGGCATCTAAGACTCCTTTTTTCTGTTCCTCTTTGAACATCTCGGTCAGTTTGTTCCACACCTTGCGCGTGCGCTCGGTCGATGAAACCAGAAAACTATCATCCCCTTCGTAAGGTGTATAGTTATTCATGATGAAATCCCTGACGTTGATCTCTTTTTTCCAGAGGTCACCTTTAAAATCTTTCCATGCTTCGTGTTGATGATTCATACGTGTGATTTATATATTTATGTTTGTTTTCGCTTCCGTTTCCGCTTTCGCTTCTACTTCTAGCTTACTTCCATTTCCGTTCGAGCTAGTTCCTTTAATTATCCCTTCAGCTCCTTTTTTGCCGGCATTTAATCCAGTTGGGGC
>JAAYTC010000287.1 GCA_012518155.1 Bacteroidales bacterium
TGGTTGTCGTTCAGGCAAATTAACTTGTAGCTTTGGTCGTATATCGCTCTTACCGCTTGTTTGGGCCGCATGAGCAAAGGAAACATTTTCGTGTCTTGATAGGTATTGTAGGGCATGAAGTTCGAACGGCATATTTGCCAAGTACGAAACAGTTCAGGCGTGTAGTCTTCCGTGCTGCGGAAACGATTCTTCGACATGGCCGTGAGCTTATCGCCGGCGTAGTCCCACACCTCTTCGAAAGTCTCCTTCAAGTAGGGTTGCGCGTTGTGAGGCGTGATGAGGGTCACGAATTTGTCGTACGGTTGAAGCAATCGAGTTAAATTCGCTTTCTTACCGTAAGAGGGATGAAACCACTTGTCGTGATCGCGCCGGAGCACCTCTTTTTTATCGAATCGTTCGTTAATGACGCGGATATTATTTTTCAGTGTCTTCGACCATAGCCCCATTCCCGAATTGTGCCGGAAAGCGGCAATGTCGTTGGGTAGCCCGTTCGTGAAAAACCGCTCTTTCCCTACCTCGTTAATAACAAAGAAATCGTCGTTGAAATAGACAAAAAGGGGAGTCAAGTCGGGAAGTTTATGCATGTAAATTTCTATCAACGTGGAGTTAAATACCGGCAAAAATTTCGTGGGTATGTAATCGGAGTGATCCACCAACTGCAGTTTGGGATGGGCAGTGTTGAGCCATTCAGGCCGTTGACCACAGGTAACGAAATGTATTTTCCGCACCCAAGGGGCGAATTGCTCCACGCCCCTGAACCAATACCTGAGCAAGCCATGATCGCGAAATCGGGCTTCTGTCATTTCGTTTTTCAGGTTGTCGATCTTGCCGGAGTGTTTAGCAAAGTCTGCTTTCCATTGTGGGTCGTCCATGTCGACCCAGGTGATCACGAAATCAATTTCCATTATTCTTTAATAAAATGAGGTGATAAATTATCTCGGGCAATTTCACTTGTTAGCCGGACGGGAAAGGGTGTCAATTGCGCCTTGTATGCGGCGCACGGTTTCCTTTTTACCGATAAGTTCGGTAATAAGAAACATGCCCGGGCCTTTCGGCTCGCCCACGATAGCGAGGCGCAACGCGTTCATAATGCCGCCCATGTTGAGCCCGTTGTCGTTTATCCACTTTTTCACGATCGTCTCCTGGTGGTTGGCAGAAAAATTGTCCATGGACTCGTACACTTCGATTAATTGCTGCATATGGCCGGCTGTATCCTCTTTCCAGCGTTTACGCGCGGTTTTCTCGTCGTACGTGGTGGGTGCTTCGAAGAAGAACGAAGACTGTTCCCAGAGTTCTTTCTCGAAATGAACCCGTTCTTTCACCAATCCTATGATCCTTGCCACCTTCTCAGTGGAAACCGCGATCCCTTTCTCTTCCAAGGTGGGGAGAAATCGTTCTGCCAGCTCATGATTCGTCATTTTTAGGATGTATTGGTGGTTGTACCACTTTGCCTTTTCGATGTCGAACTTGGCACCGCTCTTGCTACACCGCTCGAACGAAAAGGCTTGCACCAGCTCGTCGAGGGTGAAAAGCTCTTGGTCTGTTCCCGGATTCCATCCCAACAGCGCGAGAAAGTTTATAACCGCTTCGGGGAGATACCCCTCTTCGCGGTAACCGGACGATTTTTCGCCGGACGCGGGGTTGTTCCACTCCAGGGGGAAGACAGGAAAGCCGAGACGGTCGCCATCGCGTTTGCTGAGTTTTCCGTTCCCTTCGGGTTTCAAAAGAAGCGGGAGGTGAGCAAACCGAGGCATGCTTTTTTTCCATCCCAGTTTTCTATATAACCACACGTGTAGCGGGGCGGAGGGTAACCACTCTTCGCCGCGAATCACGTGGGTGATGCGCATCAGGTGGTCGTCTACCACGTTTGCCAGGTGGTAGGTAGGGAGTTCATCGGCCGACTTGTAAATTACCTTGTCGTCGAGTACCGACGAGTTGATAACTACCTTTCCGCGTATCATGTCGTCGACAACGATCTCTTTATCGGGTTCTATTTTTACCCGTACCACGTATTGGGTTTTACGCTCGATCAAGGTTCGTGCCTCTTCTCGCGATAGCGTGAGCGTGTTGCGCATTTGTCCCCTCGTGGAGGCATCGTATTGGAAATTAGGAGTCTCTTTCCTCTTAGCGTCAAGCTCTAGAGGTGTATCGAACGCGATATATGCTGCTTTGCTTTCGAGTAGCCGATGCACATGTTCCTTGTAAATTTCGCGGCGTTGCGATTGCTTGTAGGGACCATAGGCTCCTCCTTTTCTGGGACTCTCATCAAAAGGCAATCCTAACCAGTCGAATGCTTGCTGAATATATTCTTCCGAACCCGGCACGAACCGGGACGTGTCGGTGTCTTCGATGCGCAAGATAAAATCGCCTCCTTGCTGCTTGGCAAAAAGATAATTATACAAAGCAGTGCGGACACCGCCAATATGGAGCGGGCCGGTGGGGCTGGGAGCAAAACGGACCCTCGTCTTCTGTTGCGTCATAATTTTGTTTATTCTTGATTCACGGCTGTTTCATCAGCAAATCAACTTCACCACGAGGGTGAACCATCCTTATTGCTAATTCAGTACAAAAATAAGAAAAAAAGGTGATCTATTGAAATAAAGCATGAAAACAACCTTTGGAATACTTGGATCGTTTTTTCTCTCAAGGATATGTCTACACGTTGATTTTTAGCGATCTATTGATGTGCTATGGGAGGATTGACAAGAGTTTAGATTGAAAA
>JAAYTC010000288.1 GCA_012518155.1 Bacteroidales bacterium
GTAAAACAGATGATTTTAAACGATGAAGCACTGTTTCCGGACTATACGGGAGCTATCCCCGCCGGGGAATTTATGAAAAGCGTGAAAAACGAGGGAGATATGTGGGAAACCACGCAAAACGCGGGAAACTGGTTGTTGCTTACTAAAGGACAAGATGAAGGGGGAGAGGATGAAGGGGGGATAAAATGGACATCGGTTCATGATGAGGCTTGCCTCTATCTTGTAATTTCGGATGAAACCGGTATCACGAAAGGAAATATTCATGTGGAAATCGAACCGCGAAGGTTGTGGCCTGTCAAACATTTCAACTACGCGATTGGCGAAAACAAAATAGGATTCGACTCGAAAGTGGTTAATAATACATCGCGAAGTGTTATAACGATACCGTTATCCGAAATTGGACCCGAAGCACAATTAAAGTCCCCGGTGAGAATAAATATACAGTACGGCGACCATGCATGGATTCAAAAAAATCCGCTGCCCGCGCGGTTATTGCTGGGGAGTACTAATCCAGCCGATTTAGGATGGATAGTAATGAACGAATGAAAATAATTTATAAGATGATGCATCACCCAAAATACAGCTTGTTTTACGATAATCACACCATGAAAGCCGTCCCTGATGTGGGCGCGAATTTCGACGTGGACGCTTTCACCGACAGGATAAAGCACTGTGGTGTAGATTACCTTATATTCCATGCTCGCTGCAACCAAGGGTTGGCATATTATGATACCAAGATTGGCACAAAACACCCGTCGCTCGCTTATGACCTTTTCGGGAAGTTGTCGGAAGCTTGTGATAAAAAAGGCATCGCCTTGGCAGCTTATTTTAACGCGGGTATCAGCAGTGAAGAAGGGTTGCGGCATCGCGACTGGACCACGTTGTATTTTGATGGTCGGTCGTTGCGTGAACCTCGTTTAACGCCGCATGTCCGTACCATGTGCTACAATTCCGGTTACCGCGACCATTTAATGGCGATGGTTAAAGAAGTAGCGGGTAACTACCGAATCGCGGGGGTGATGATCGACTGCCTGATCAACTACCCTTGTGTTTGTCCGGTGTGTGTAAAGGAGATGAAGGAAAGCGGCATGGATTGGACAGATTTAAATGTTGTGACACGGTTTTCAGAGGCTTCAGCAGTACGGCTGGCAAAAGATATTGCCACGGAAGTGAAAAAGATAGCCCCTGACATGCTCATTTCCAATAATTATCCCAGTTACGAGGAATTGCTGGATACAAACAGTTATTTCGATGTTGTCTGTTTGCCCGCGTCGGAGGGTAATTACGATTTTTTACCGGTTATGGCGCATTACGTGCGCACGTTGAGTGACATGCCGGTACTGAACATGACCGGTCGTTTTTACGAATGGGGGGATTTTGGGGGACTGTTACCGGAGGAAGCAATTAAATCAGAATTACTTTATGGGTTGGCAAATGGGATGCGCCCCAATATAGGAGGGCATTTTCACCCGCGGGGAGACCTTGAGGTCGCGGTACTCGACAGAATTGAAAAAATATACAAAGAGATACAAACTAATGAAGAGTGGTATGACAACGCGAAAGCAGTTACTGAAATAGCTGTCGTTTATCCAAAATCCATTCATAATATTAAAGGAAGCGAAGTACTTAGAGCCGCTGTAAGGATGTTGAGCGAGTTAAAACAGCAGTTTGATGTGGTGACGCTTGCCTCGGACTGGTCAAAATATGAAGTGTTGATTTTTCCTGACAGCATACTATTCACTGAGGATATTATAAAGCGCGTGAAGACCCACCTTGATGAAGGCAAAGCCGTTATCTCTACTGGTATTTCCGGATTAAACAAGGAGCAAACAGTCTTTGCCCTAGAAAGGGAGTGGGGAGTAAAATATATGGGACGGAACGAGTATGATCCCGCGTATTTTGTTGTTGGCGACCGCCTTAATCAGGGACTGCCTGAAATGCCTCTTTCGCTCTATTCGTCGGGAATTGAGCTGCATGCGTTAGAGGGTACGCGGGTAGAGGCTAACCTGGTGAAACCCTATCAAAACAGAGGCTGGGACGGCACATATGCTATCGTATACACTCCCCCGCGAGAAATCACCAGTAAGCCTGCCCTCACGATAAATGGGAAGGTGGCTCATTTCAGCCACGAAATATTTTCAGGTTACTTTGAAAAAGCATCGGTCGAGTTGAGAAGGATTTTCTCAAATGTTTTGCATGCATTTTTTTCAGAAACTATGGTAAAGTGTGAAAATTTGCCAATCTTTGCACGAGTGTTCGTAACCGGACAACCAAACCGGAGGATGGTGCACCTGTTTTCTTATGTTCCTGAAACGCGCGGCAAAACACCAATGATTGAAGAAGGGGTTGAAATCCATCATGTCACGATCATGATCCGAAACGACAATAAAACATTCAGCAAGGTCTACCTGGCTCCTGAGAAAAGGAACCTGCCGTTTGAAAGGATACAAGGGTACACGAAAACCATCGTGGATAGAAGCAAAGGGTACTCCTTGATAGTCTTTGAATAATAATAAATAATCACATGAAAAGTATGAAAAAAATTATTCCCCTATTGGTTGTACTCACGACCATTGTTCTAATATCTTGTACAGGAGGAAGTGAGAAGAATAACAATAGCAATGATGTTATCATTGAAAATGAACAATTTAAACTGGTGGTTCGAAGCAATGCGATCGCCAAAAGCCTGGTACTGAAATCTAGTGGAGAGGAATGTTTGATGCCGGGGGAAAGTATTCCACTTTTCTCGGTCACCCAAGAGCGCCCCTACCATAACGAGATCAAATTAGGGCATCCAAATAAAAAAACCACGTTTCAGGCAGACACCATTTACAAAGAGGGGGATCGGCTTATCGTGGGCTTCGAGCTGGTTCCCTACGAGGCTGTGATAAAGATAAATGAGACTCCAAGCTACGTGGGATTTTCACTGGAGGGATTTAAGGTAGAACCTGGTACTTATCCCGATTACCTCAAAATTACGCCACCCCCGGCCAC
>JAAYTC010000289.1 GCA_012518155.1 Bacteroidales bacterium
ACACAATCTTCATGAAACAAACTACACTATCGAGTTGATTGCAGAATGATAATCCGGTTCCTGTGCAATCTCGGGAACCAGCTCGGTATACACGACTCTTCCTTCCGGGTTCACAACTACCACTGCACGTCCCAAAAGGCCTTGAAGTGGACCGTCGGTCATTAGCAGCCCGTAATCGTTGCCAAAGGCACTGTTACGGAAGGTAGAGAGGGTAATAACGTTATCTATGCCTTCCGCGGAGCAGAATCGCCCGGCAGCGAAAGGGAGGTCGGCAGATATTCCAAGGACTACCGTATTGTTCAGCCCTGCAGCTTCCTTATTGAAGCGGCGAACTGAAGCAGCGCACACTCCCGTATCAAGACTCGGGAAGATGTTTAACACCACATTTTTCCCCTTGTAGTCTGCTAGGGATACTTCCGCGAGTTCTCCGCTGACGAGGGTGAAATCTGGAGCTGTTGCGCCCACCGCCGGAAGATTGCCGGAAGTGTGTACAGAATTGCCTCTAAATGTAATATTTGCCATAATGCTGTAATCTTTAACTATTCAAAAACATAAACAACGGGTCTGTTTAAATGTTCATTGCAAATTGTTTTTTAACGTTCAAAGGGTGTTATCGTCATGCGGTGTTATCCTCACGAATGAAGCTCTTCACGCAAGTATTTTGCCGTGTAGCTGTGTTCTTCCCGGGCAATCGCTTCCGGTGTTCCGGCGGCCAGTAGGTATCCTCCTTTCTCTCCCCCTTCGGGGCCCAGATCGAGTATATAATCGGCGCACTTGATGATATCGAGGTTGTGTTCAATCACAATTACCGTGTTGCCCTTTTCTACCAGCTTGTTAAGTACTCCCAACAGCACCCGTATATCCTCGAAGTGAAGGCCTGTGGTAGGTTCATCCAACACGTAAAGCGTGTTGCCGGTGTCTACACGAGCCAGCTCGGTAGCTAACTTCACCCGTTGGCTTTCACCTCCTGATAGGGTGGTGGAGGACTGGCCCAGCTTGATGTAGCCAAGCCCGACCTCTTGCAACACTTTTATCTTGTGAAGAATGCTCGGTACGTTCTCAAAAAACTCCACCGCGTTGTTGATGGTCATATCCAGCACGTCGGCGATCGATTTTCCCTTGAATCGTACTTCGAGCGTTTCCCGGTTATAGCGTTTGCCGTGACACACCTCGCAGGGAACCATCACGTCGGGCAGGAAGTTCATCTCGATGGTTTTATACCCGTTACCCTTGCACTTTTCACAGCGGCCTCCTTTCACGTTAAACGAAAAGCGGCCGGGCTTGTATGCCCGGATTTTCGCTTCGGGCATGCCCGCGAATAGATTACGAATATCCGAGAAAACACCGGTATACGTAGCAGGATTGGAACGGGGAGTGCGGCCAATAGGCGATTGATCAACACTTACCACCTTGTCGAGATGTGATGTCCCTTTTACCGACGAATAGGGGAGAGGATCTTTGAGGGAGCGGTAAAATTTTTGGCTAAGGATGGGTTGCAGTGTCTCGTTAATCAAGGTCGATTTGCCGCTACCCGAAACGCCCGTCACGCAAATAAACGTACCCAGGGGAAATACGGCAGTTACTCCCTTCAAGTTATTGCCCGAGGCACCTTCAATGGTTAGTTTTTTCCCGCTACCTTTACGGCGCTCTTTGGGAATTGATATCTCCAGCTTTCCGTTCAAGTAGTTCGAGGTAAGGGTGTTTTTTTTGAGCATTTCGGAAGGGACGCCCTTGAATACCACATCGCCTCCTTTTTGCCCCGCGAAAGGGCCCATATCCACGATGTAGTCCGATGCCAGCATCATGTCTTTGTCGTGTTCCACTACTACCACCGAGTTGCCCGAATCACGCAGCTTCTTGAGCGAATCAATCAACCGGTGGTTGTCTCGTTGATGCAGCCCAATGCTGGGCTCGTCCAAAATATAAAGCACGTTCACCAACTGCGAGCCTATCTGCGTGGCGAGCCGGATGCGTTGGCTCTCCCCTCCCGAGAGGGAGGCGGATGCACGGGATAGCGACAGGTAGCCAAGACCCACGTCCAACAAAAACTGCAGTCGCGATAAGATCTCCTTACGGATCTCTTCCGCGATCAGCCGCTGCCGTTCCGACACTTCGGAACGGGATGCCAAGAACCAATCATACAACTCTTGGATATCCATCGCGGCCAAATCCGCGATGTTTTTATCGTTGATCCGAAAATGAAGTGCCTCCTTGTTGAGCCGTTGTCCCTGGCATTCCGGGCAACGAGATGTGGTAATAAACTGACCGGCCCACTTTTGTGCCGTGGCCGACGCGTCTTCGTCCTGTTGCATCTCGATATACTTCACGACCCCCTCGTAGGAGACCGTGTAGTTGGAGTAGCCCAGCGACTCGTTTTTGATTTTCAACCGTTCGTTGGTACCGTATAATATCTCCTCGATTGCCTCTTCAGGGATCTTTTCGATCGGAGTCTTCAGGGTTATCCCGTACTTTTCACAGATGGCGGCAATTTGCCAAAAAAGCATGATGGATCGCTCCTTCCCAAGTGGCACGATGCCTCCAGCAGCGATGCTTATCCCTGGATTGGGGATGATCTTCTCCACGTCGATTTGATCCACCGTTCCAATGCCCTTACAGCGGGGGCAAGCACCTTGGGGCGAGTTGAACGAAAAATTATGAGGAGCCGGCTCGCTATACGACAGGCCGGTTGTGGGACACATAAGGCTACGGCTGTAGTGGCGGACCTCGTCCGCTTCCACGTCCTGAATAAGAATCAGTCCCGAACCCTGCTTCATGGCCGTTCGAACACTGGATTTTAGCTTGTCTTCAAATTTGTTGGAAACCACCAGCTTGTCGATCAGTATTTCGATGCTGTGGTTCTTATACCTATCGACCTTCATCCCCGGGAGGATCTCCCGGATTTCACCGTCAACCCGTACATTGAGGTATCCCTTTTTCCGTATCTGTTCGAACAGCTCTTTGTAATGACCTTTCCGGTTGCGTACAACAGGTGCCAGGATATATATTTTTTTGCCGATGTATTTCTCCAGAATCAATTCCAAAATCTGTTCATCGGTGTACTTTACCATCTTTTCTCCCGTGATATAGGAGTAGGCCTCGCCTGCCCGCGCGTAGAGAAGCCGTAGGAAGTCGTATATTTCGGTAGTGGTACCCACGGTAGACCGCGGGTTCTTGTTGGTAGTTTTCTGCTCGATCGAAATCACGGGACTCAACCCTGTGATTTTATCCACATCGGGACGCTCCAGCTTCCCCAGGAATCCCCGGGCATAGGCCGAAAATGTTTCGATATAACGGCGTTGCCCCTCCGCGAAGATGGTGTCGAACGCGAGGGACGACTTACCACTGCCGCTCAGTCCCGTGATCACGGTGAGCGCATCACGTGGGATGGCCACGTCTATATTTTTCAGGTTGTGCACTCGGGCACCGTACACCTGAATTTGGTCTGTGTCGGATGTCATATTTAATAAAACGATGATAACCTTTAAAAGTTTATTCTCTCACCCATGCCGGATCATGTACTTCGGGTTCCCTCCCTTTTTGGTAATAGAGACTTTCCTCCTTGGGAATCAGGATGGTATATGTTTTTCCGCTGGTGTTGGTCAACTTCGTGTCTCGAAGCCATGAATTAAAATCTTTCAGTTGGGCGTAACTAACCTGGTGTTGCTTAGCGAATGTTACCAAATTCGGAATGGAAGTGGTTACCTTTATCCTTTTAAATTCCATTGGCTTGTGTAGATGTTCGGGTTGTATAACGAAGCCATACTGTGTTGGGTTCTCGAATATTTGCTTGATGGCGAGCATTCGGTAATAATAGCGGGTTGTTTCCTCCGCCAACCATAAGTCGAGCGCGTCGTCCACCTGTTGATTTCGAAGCTCGTTGGTAATTCGGCCTTGCCCGCCGTTGTAGGAAAGTGCTGCCGCACTCCAAGAACCGTACCTGCGATAGGCATCCTTCAAATACCTGGAGGCAGCCACGGTAGATTTTTCGATATGATACCGTTCATCCACGGTGGCAGAAACCTCAAGGCCATACTCTCTGCCGGTACTCTGTAGGAACTGCCATAGTCCTGCTGCCCGAGCTGGGGAGATGGCCCTGGGATCGAGGCTGCTCTCTATTACAGCCAAGTACTTCAGGTCGTTGGGCATCCCTTCTCGCTCCAATAGGGGTTCAATGATCGGGAATATACGGTTGGCTCGTTTGAAAAGCAATAGGGTGGTAGAGTGGAAGTAGGTAAAACTATTGAGTTCTCTGTCCATCCGTTCACGACGGTCGTACCGGTCAAAGAGAATCGGTTCTCCCGCGAATTCCATCTTTTCAGGAATCGCTACCGAAGCCGTCATCGAGAGCACCAAAGGGCGTTCCGCTTCAACTTTTTCCACGTTGTTCATCGAAGTGGTCACTAGCAAAAGCGACCCAAATCCTGTCACCAATGCAGCTATAGAAATTATAAAAATTGATTTTTTCATACTAATTAGGTTGTTTCATCTTGAATAACACCCCACGCCCTGAATCATATCTCACAATATCATACCCTTTCATTCATTTAGCGTGAACCTACAAAAATACGAAAATAGATCGAACCTTCAAATTCCTTTACTCTCTTCGCTTCAGGGGCAGTTTCAATGGAAGAGTAATTTTAGCCGGCAGTATAGCGATCGTACGAAATACGCGTGGATTGTTTTTAGATTGCAACAGGTAGATTGAATAAAAAATACCTATATTTGATAATTGTTTTCGGATTTTACGTAAAGTTACCCCGAGGCCATTTTGCTTTGATCCGATTCCCAATTTTAGTCATATTTCTTTTATATAAATTGTGATCGTATGCAACTAAAAACGTCGCCAGAAATTATCAAAGCGCACGATATCAGCCAGCTTCGCTTCCGAGACACTCCTTTCGTGAAGCTTATGAACAGGCGTATCTATAATGTCCTGATCGTGGCTTCACGTTACGATATGTTTATTTTGGAAGACGACGGCCGCGTGGACGAACAGATATTTAATGAATACACCTTACTCAGTCTCCGCTATCCGCCCCGCTTCACGCAAGTGAATAATGGCAAGGAGGCTTTAGCGGAACTGAAGCAGAACCATTACGAATTGATCATTTGCATGCCCAACATGGATAACAGCGATTCGTTTGAACTGGCAAAGCAGATGAAGAGGCACGATGCGAGGATACCGGTGGTACTGCTAACTCCCTTTTCAAAGTCGATCTCTGCCGCGTTGAGCAAGGAGGATCTGAGCGGCATCGATTACGTGTTTAGCTGGTTGGGCGATGCCGACCTCCTCTTGGCGATCATCAAACTCATCGAGGATAGGATGAACGTGGAGCAGGATGTGAAAACGGTAGGGGTGCAGACCATCATGTTGGTGGAGGATTCCGTGCGGTTCTATTCCAGCGCGTTGCCGCTTTTCTACAAATTCGTGCTTTCTGAATCGAAGGAGTTTTCCAAAGAGGCCCTGAACGATCACTTGCGCACGTTGCGTATGCGCGGGCGACCCAAAATACTGCTGGCTCGTGATTACGAGGAGGCGGTATCCTATTACAGGAAGTATAGCGACAATATGTTGGGGGTGATCATGGATATGAGTTTCCACCGCGGGGGAAAGAGGGATCCGTTGGCCGGTAAGCGACTCGGCGAGTGGATACGGACCAAGGATGCAGCCATACCTATATTGTACACTTCGGCTGAGTCGGAAAACAGGAAGCACGTGAACGAAGCAGAGGATCTTTTTATCGATAAAAACTCCAAAACATTCCCGCAGGACGTCTATAAAGCGATCAAAGAAAACCTGGGTTTCGGCGATTTTGTGATCACAGACCCGGTGACGCGACAGGAGCTTTTCAGGATCCGGAACCTGAAGGACCTACAAACAAATATCAAGAATATCCCCGATGACGCGCTCTATTACCACCTTTCTAAAAACCATTTTTCACGTTTTTTCTACTCGAGGGCCATCTTCCCCGTGGCGGAGTTGCTGAAAAAAATAGATGTATCGGAGTACGCGAGCATGGAGGAAGCACGTGAGCTAATTCACGGCACCATCGTGCAGTATCGTCGCATAAAAAACACGGGGGTAGTAGCGGTATTCGAAAAAGATCGGTTCGATCAATACTCTAACTTCGCGCGGATCGGGGAGGGCTCGCTGGGTGGGAAAGGACGCGGACTCGCTTTCTTGGGCTAGATGGTGAAGACGCATCAAGAGTTGAACGCTCACCTGAACTTCCCGGTGATTACCCCAAAAACGGTCGTGCTCTGTACCGATATCTTCGACGAATTCATGGAGGCGAACGATCTTTACCCCGCTGCCTTGTCCGATAAAACAGACGAAGAAATTCTGAAACTTTTCCTGGCTGCTAAGTTGCCGAAACGATTGGTAAACGATTTCTTTGTTTTTCTAAACGCGATCGATAGCCCCATCGCGATCCGTTCATCGAGCCTGTTGGAAGATTCCCAATATCAGCCGTTCGCGGGGATTTACTCGACCTACATGATCCCGTACGTGAGTGATAAATATGAAATGGTGCGACTATTGAGCGATGCCATCAAGGCGGTGTATGCTTCGGTGTTTTACGAGGATAGCAAGGCCTATATGGCCGCGACACGCAATTTAATCGACCAGGAAAAGATGGCGATCGTGTTGCAGGAGGTGGTCGGTTCCCGATACGGGAACTATTATTATCCCGCGATCTCGGGTGTGGCTCGATCCATCAATTATTATCCCATTGGTAACGAAAGGACAGAGGATGGCATCGTGAACATGGCATTGGGTTTGGGAAAATATATCGTGGATGGGAACATGGGGCTCCGTTTTTCACCTCTGCACGCGACTAAAATATTGCAACTAAGCACAACAGACCTGGCATTGAGAGACACGCAAACCCGATTCTTCGCGCTCGATCTGGAATCGGTATCGAAAGAGTTTTCGGTCGACGAAGGTTTCAACCTGAAAAAACTGCGGGTGAGGGATGTCGAAGAAGAGGGCCCTATTCGCTACGTGGCATCCACCTATGATCATTACGACCAAATCATCCGGGACGGTTATTACGAGGGGGGGCGAAAGATCATCTCTTTCGCTAATATCTTGCAACACGGTATGTTCCCCTTGAGCGATGTGTTGGGTAAACTGCTGAAGGTAGGTCAAAAAGAGATGGGACGGCCCGTGGAGATCGAGTTTGCCGTGGATATAAAAGATCAGTCCATTGCCTCATTTTACGTGCTGCAAATACGACCTATCGTAGATAACAAGGAGGTGATGAACGAGGATCTGGAACAGACCGCCCCGGAGGATGTTATTCTTTTTTCGAAAAGTGCCTTGGGTAATGGGGTCGTGGACGACGTGTTCGACGTGGTGTACGTGAAGTCAGGAGCGTTTGACGCGTCAAAGACCCTGCAAATCGCACGCGAAATCGAGGAGTTGAATCGCCGCTTTCTTGAATCAAACGCGCACTACGTGCTGGTGGGGCCGGGCAGATGGGGATCGTCTGACCCCTGGCTGGGAGTACCCGTCAAGTGGCCGCACATCAGCCAAGCACGTGTAATTGCAGAGTCCGGCATGGATAATTATCGGATCGAACCGAGCCAAGGAACCCATTTTTTCCAGAACCTCACCTCTTTTGGCGTGGGATATTTCACCATTCATCCCTTTCTGGATAACGACGGCTTTTTTGATGAATCGTTCCTCAACGAGCAGGAGGCGCTTCATGAAACAGAGTTTATCCGTCATGTTCGTTTCACCCGTCCGATCTGCATCAAAATTAATGGACGAAAAAAAACCGGGATAGTCCTCAAGCCCGAGTCGCCCACCGTTGGCGAGGATTGATGCCCGGGGCGTCGCCGAGAATCGATGCCTGTGGTGTGGTCGAGGATGGACGCGTGTGCCGTTATCAAGAATTGATGTCTCGTTATCGAGGATGGACGCATCCGCCGTTAACGAGGGTTGATGTCTATTAAGCATGGTTAAAAATGACCCTTTCGTGCAGCGTTTCGTGAATGGAGCGCGTCTAACCTACGTGTACTCGATATCACAAAACAAACCACACATGATTGTTCAAAAAATCGAAAAAGAGATTATTATGAAAAAAAGACCCATTTATTTATTAAGCTTGATGCTGTTAGGCGTATTTATGATTGCTTGTGATAAGAACGATAACGATACCCTGACTTTTGATAACCAAAATGTAGAACTGTTTATAG
>JAAYTC010000038.1 GCA_012518155.1 Bacteroidales bacterium
CGTGTTGCGGATTAAGAGCCCGATGAGCACGGCGAAAAAAACCGATTCTAACCCGATCGTCTTGATGCCACTCAAGCCCGCGATATACCCGGCAAGTTGTGCCAGCAGGTAGATCACCGCGAAAGAGACCAAGAAACCACCTTTATCTTTGTTGCCCATGAATAGGTAGCCCAGGTACGCCAAAACGGCAATCACGAGCGACATGTACAGGATGTTACCCATCATGGAAGGCGCAACCACAACCATAACCAAAATTAACGCACCAATCAGGGTCGAAACCCAATCTTCACTTCTTATCGACTTTAACATATAGCAATGGAATAAAAGAAAACCATAATTGCCGACAAAATTATAAATAATTTGCATATAAAGAAGCATTTTGCACCCTTTCTTTGTCCGCGAGGTGACAATCGTGGCCGTGTATCCTTTATTGGCCGCGGGTTGAAGGCGTAAAACTCTTTGTTGGTCGATAAAATGACGCGGTTTATCTATTTGTTTTGTCGATGAAAATAGTGCGACTTATTTTTGTAGCGAATATCTATGTTTCGACGAATTGATTTCGAAGACGAATTGATTTCAGTGATTCAGATCGCGGCAAAAATATAGATCGCGGATGTATATGGCAACAAATTCGAATAAACAAGACAACAAATTATAGACGATGAAGAGGATATTTTTTTTAATGTTCATGGGGTGCGTTTTAACGTCCGGGGCAATTGCCCAGGGGCAGGGTCAAGCGCCCGCGAACCGGTCGATATCGGGGAAGCTGATGGATCAAGTAACGGAGGAGCCGGTACCACAGGCCAATATACGGGTGCTTCAACAGTCCGACAGTACCTTTGTAACCGGTAAAGCATCGGATAACGACGGGGAATTCTCTATCCCGGTGGGGAACGGGGACTTTATCGTGCATATCTCTTTTATAGGGTATCACGACGTGTACCGGAATGTTGAGGTGAACGCATCAACGCCTCGTGTCCGGCTGGGAAGCGTGGAGATGATGCATGACAATATTCTTCTTTCGGAGACCGTGGTGACGGCCAAGGCCCCGGAGATCGTGGTGAAGGGCGATACCCTGGAGTATAACGCCGACTCGTATAAAGTAACCGAGAGCGCAGTGGTGGAGGACTTGCTGAAGAAAATGCCGGGGGTTGAAATAGATAGTGAAGGGAATATCACGGTGAACGGACGGGCAATCACGAAGATACTGGTCGACGGTGAGGAGTTCTTTAGCGACGACCCGAAGGTGGCTTCCCGGAACTTGCCCGCGAAGATGGTCGACCGTCTCCAAGTACTCGAGCGAAGGACCGAAATGGCGCAAATGACCGGTTTCGACGATGGTGAGGAGGAGAACGTGATTAACCTCACGGTGCGCCCGGGAATGAAGGAGGGATTGTTCGGAAATGCCTTCGCGGGCTACGGGAGCAAGGAGCGATACGAAGGGAACGCGATGGTGAATTACATGCGTAATCAGGATCAATATACGTTTATCGGGGGCATCAATAACACCAATAACGCGGGTTTTTCTGACTTGGCTTCCTCGATGTTCGGGAGCATGGGGGGCCGCGGTGGACGGGGCCGGATGTTTGGCGGGAGCAACGACGGGATATCGACCTCTGCCAACGCGGGGGGTAACTTTAGCAAACAGTTTGCCCCTAACTTCAAACTGGGCGGAAATATTCGCTACGGGTTCACCGATAACGATGTGGAGTCGAACGTTTTCACGCAAAATATATTGAGTGCCGGAAATACATTGGAGCAGGAGAGTAACCTGGCCAATAACCGGAGCCAGAATTTTAACATGGACTTCCGCTTGGAGTGGGAACCGGACTCGTTTACTACCATCATCTTTCGTCCCAATGCTTCGATATATAATAATACCCGTGCGGAAGCGGGCGATTATCATACGCGCCGAGAACTGACGGGAGATACCATCAACCTGGGGGACTCAGAATATCACTCCGAAGGAAACGGGAACAACCTGGGAGGGAACCTCGATATCAGCCGCCAGCTGGGCACGGAGGGTAGGGTGCTGAGTGCACAATTGCGTGCTAACCGAGGTGAGTCGGAAAATAACGGGAGTAGCGTTTCGAATACCTTTTATTACGACGGTACGCGGCCGGACGACCTGATCGACCAGCGTTTTACCAATATCAGTAACAATACTTCGTGGCGGGGTTTTCTTTCTTACGTGGAGCCTATCGGTAATAATAATTTCTTGCAGCTGGCTTACGAGTACAGCCAGAACCTGTCGGAATCGGACCGAGATACCCGGTCGCTCGACGAACAAGGTAACTACACGGTACTCGACTCGGCCTACACTCGACGGCTCGAGAATCGTTTCTCGAACCAGGAGGTGGAGCTTAACTTCCGGTCGGTACGTGAAAATTACGACTACACGGTGGGTTTTGCCGTGGAGCCGGCTACTTCCCGCAGTAAAACGTTTATCGGCACGGAGCAGATTCACGATACCGAGCAAAAAGTGGTTAACTACGCTCCCATGGCGCAATTTAACTATCGCTGGAGCCGTACCCAGAACTTGAGGGTGCGCTACTACGGGAACACCGATCAACCTTCGGTTACCCAGCTGTCGCCCGTGGTGGACGTGTCGGATCCGTTGAATATCCGTTACGGGAATCCGGACCTGAAGCCGTCGTTCCGCCACCGGTTTAACGTGCGGTATCGCTCGTCGAATCCCGAGAAGGCCAGCTCGTTTTCTGCCTACGCGAACATGGACTACCTGACCAACGACATCGTTTCGTCTACTTTTACCGACCTCAGCACGGGGCGGAGGGAGACGACCTACGAAAACGTGGCCGGTAACTGGAATGTGAATGGACGTATGATCATGAACGTGCCGCTGCGAAATATCCGTTTCTCGATATTCTCGATGTCGTTTGCCAGCTACAACCATGCCAACGGGTTCTCGAACAGCGAGGAGAACTTGAGCCAGCGAATTAACCTGTCGGAGGTGCTGGGGCTCAATTATCGTTCCGATCCTTTCGACTTTAGCCTGCGGGGGAACGTGAATTTCAATAACGTGACTAACAGCCTCGAGGGGCAACAGAACCAGCAGTACTTTAATCACGGGGGCAGTGCTACCACATCGATAAGCCTCCCGTGGGACATGACCATCGAGAGCGATATCAATTACGCGACCAACGCGGGGTATGCCGACGGGTTCCAACAAAATGAGTGGTTGTGGAATGCCTCTATCCAGAAGCAACTATTTAAACAAAAGAACGGTACTATTCGTTTCAAGATATATGATATCTTGCAACAACGCAGTAATATTTCACGGAGCGTTACCGCGAACTTTTTAAGAGATACAACAACAAACACGCTCACGAGCTATTTCATGGTGCATTTCGTGTACCGTTTCAATATATTCAGCGGAGGTGCCTCACAGGAAGATATGATGCCTCAGCGAGGAAGGGGCTATGGCCCGCCCCGGTAAACCAGAGCATATGAATCCTATAAAAAAAATTTTATGGCTCAAGCACTGAAAATAAAACAGGTAAGCAGGTGGAACAACGTGTATGTTCATATCCTGCTGTGGGGAGTGATTTTTATCCTTCCCTATTTTTTTATGGACTCCGAGCGGGTGTTCAACTGGCGGTACTTCATACGTTCGTTGCCGGAGGTATTGGGTTTCATGTTGGTGTTTTACCTCAACTACGTGGTGTTGATCGATCAGTTGCTTTACAAGGGGAAAACCACGCAGTTTATACTTTATAACTTACTGCTTATCGTGGCAGTGGCTTTTTTGATGCAGTATGGCAGGGGATGGCTCGAGGCGGTGATTCCCGAACTGAGGCCACGCCGCCGTGCACGAAGGAACAGCATGATGCTTCTTTTCGTGGTTCGCAATTCCACATCGCTCTTCCTGATGATGGGGCTGAGCGTCGCGTTAAAGATGACGGTGCGCTGGCTGGAGGTGGACAACGAGCGTAAAGAGCTGGCCAAGGCAAAGTCAGAGGCGGAGCTGCAGAACCTCAAGAACCAGATTAACCCGCATTTCCTGTTAAACACGTTGAACAACATTTATGCCCTCATCGAGTTTAATCCCCCGAAGGCACAACAGGCCGTGGTGGATTTAAGCAAGATGTTGCGACACCTGTTGTACGATAATAACCAGCCCTACGTGCCTTTGCACCAGGAGGCTAAGTTTATGCGTAACTACATCGAGCTGATGCGAATACGTTTGGCGGACAACGTGAAGTTGAATACCGATTTTTCGTACTCCGAGACCGGGCGTACGCGGATATCTCCCTTAATTTTTATATCTTTGATCGAGAACGCGTTTAAGCACGGTATCAGCGGCGACAAGCCTTCGTTTATCGACATCACGCTGAAGGAGCATCCCGATGGGAGGGTGGAGTTCGTTTTGAAGAACAGCTATTTCCCCAAGTCGGAATCCGATAAAAGTGGCAGCGGGATCGGGCTGGAACTGGTGAAACGCCGGTTGGAGTTGCTTTACCCGGGGAGGTACGTGTGGCGGACCGAGATCGAGGACGACGTGTATACTACCGTATTGGTGATTGATACAAACAGACAGGAAGATGATGCTGAATTGTTGGATCGTGGATGATGAACCGTTGGCTCTTTCATTATTGGAGTCGTACGTTCAACGTGTGCCCTTTTTAGAGCTCACGGGCAAGTACAGCAACGCCCTTTCGGCCATGAAAAATATCACGGAGGAGAAGGTGGACGTGCTGTTTCTTGATATCCAAATGCCGGAGGTAAACGGGATGGAGTTTGCCCGTATCCTCGGTGACCATACCCGGGTGATTTTCACGACCGCCTTCAGCGAGTATGCCGTGGAGGGGTACAAGGTGAATGCCATGGATTACCTCCTTAAGCCGTTCTCTTTTTCGGACTTCCTGGTTGCTGCCAAAAAGGCGTTGTCGTGGTTCGAGATGACGGGCGGAGGTGGGCAGAAGTCATCGGCGGCCACGGAGCAGGAGAAGGTAGGTATCTTCGTGAAATCGGAATACAAGCTCCTGCACGTGTTATACGACGAGATACTCTATATCGAGGGGCTCAAGGATTACGTGAAAATTCACGTCGAAAACGAGCCCAAACCCATCTTGTCGCTGATGAGCCTTAAAGCGTTGGAAGAGATGCTTCCCGGCGAACGCTTTTTACGGGTACA
>JAAYTC010000290.1 GCA_012518155.1 Bacteroidales bacterium
CAAGAGCGAGCCACCGGTGTTCAGCGAAAAAAAGGATACCACCCACCTTCTCATGCTACTGACAGAGCAACAGGAAATGGAAAAAGAGCCGCTCCTTTTCGCGACTGCACTGTTTAATTTTGAGCAATATCAACTTCGTACCTTTGAACTCGCTTTTACACCGCTAATGGAAGCCGACGTGCTCACCGTGCAACCGTTCCGTTCATACGAAGAGGCAAATCGATACGCGAACTTGTTAAAAAAGGATTCTCTCTTCCTAAAAAATCTTCCCCATCGCGTTGTCCCCATTATTATATCGGAAGAAAATTGGCACATCCTGCAGGGCGGGGCTCCCTTGGAAGAGTTTTACGCGTTCATGGGTACGTCATTGTACGAAATAGGGGTTCCGAAACGGGCGGATTCCCAGCAGGAGTTAATGGAAGATTTGGCAGATGAAATTCCTGTGCCTGCAATTTCTTTGAAAAAAGAATCCGAGAAACTCGAAAAGATTGTACCTTTGAAAACAGCCACCGTCCTTGATGTAAAGACGCAGAAAGAACGCGTGTCGAGCCTGCCGAATGTGGCGCAACCGTTCGTCACTCCCTGGGAGTTGATTCGCCGACTGGAGGAAAAAGAGGCACAAGCGGTTGAACAAGCAGCACCATCCGCGGCATCTAAAAGTCGCGAACAACTACTTAAGGAGAGAGAGCGGCAGCGACAAGAAAAGATTCGACAACGTGAACGAGCGCTTAAAGAACGTCAAAAAGAGCGTGAGGAGCGCTTGAAGCAGCGCGAACGCGAGCGGCAGCAACAGATCAAACAGCGGCAGCAAAATCAGCAAGTTCCCACACGTTGAAGGAGTAGACAAGCCAGATAACAACATCATTAAGATTATACCAGTGCCAGAACAAAAAATAAATAAAATTGTATTCGCGACCCATAACGCGCACAAGCTTTCCGAAATACGGGAGATCGTGAAAGGGCAGATTGAAATACTCGGGCTAACCGATATTGGTTGCCACGACGAGATCGAGGAGACAGGAAACACCCTCGAAGAAAACGCGCTCCTGAAAGCAAAGTACGTGAAGGAGCGGTATGGTTACGATTGCTTCGCGGACGACACGGGCTTGGAGGTAGATGCCCTCGGCGGAGAGCCCGGTGTGTACTCTTCGCGGTACGCCGGCCCTTCGGGAGACCCGGAGGAGAACATGAAGAAACTGCTCTCGGCACTGCAGGGGATCGATAACCGGTCGGCCCAATTCCGGGCGATCATCGCGCTGATCCTGAACGAGGAGGAGCATCTCTTCGAAGGAGTCATCCGGGGAACCATCGCCCGTGAAAGGCGGGGGGGTAGCGGCTTCGGTTATGACCCCATTTTCGTACCGGAAGGATACGATCAAACCTTCGCCGAGGTAGATCTATCGGTCAAGAACCGGGTAAGCCACCGAGCACTCGCCATGGCCAAGCTGATCGATTTCCTGTTAAATGGAAAAAAAATCTTATCTTTGGGAAGATAGTAACATTAGAAACGTAACATTAAAAATTTATAACCTATGTCATCCAACATTCGCACAGGCATTATCGGCTACGGGCTATCCGGCCGCGTTTTTCACGCTCCATTTATCGACGTGGTGGAGGGATATGAACTCTCTAAAATCAGTACAGGACATCCCGACAGAAAGGCACTCGCGCAAGAACGGTACCCCGCGGCGGAGATCGTCCCAAGCGGCAAGGAGATCATCGAAGATCCGAATATCGACCTGGTAATCGTTACTTCTCCCAATACCGACCATTTCCGATGGGCCAAAGAGGCGCTGCTCGCTGGTAAACACGCGGTGGTAGAGAAGCCTTTCACGATCGACGTGGCGGAAGCCGATGAATTGATCGATATCGCGAAAAAACAAAACAAGGTGCTCACGGTTTACCACAATCGGCGCTTCACGAGCGATACAAAGACGGTAAAGAAACTACTGGATAGTGGACTGTTGGGCGAGATCGTGGACTACGAAACCCACTTCGACCGTTACCGTACCGACCCCCGACCTTGGGGAGCATGGCGAGAAGAACCGCTTCCCGGATCGGGAATCTTCTACGATCTGGGATCGCACCTGATCGACCAAGCACTGTGGTTCTTCGGCCTGCCGACGGCTGTCACTGCCGAGATCAACAAACAACGTCCTTGGGCTAAAGCGGACGACCATTTCGACGTGCGCCTGCACTACCCCACCTTCACCGCCACCCTGAAATCGGGCATGATCTGCCGCATCCCCGGAGCCACCTACATGCTGCACGGCACGAACGGTTCTTTTGTGAAATATGGACTGGACGTGCAGGAAGCCACCCTCGATAGCGGCGCAAAACCGGTGGGTGCGGACTGGGGACGTGAGCCTGAAAATATCTGGGGCACGCTCAACGCGGAGTACAAGGGAGTGAAGTTCCAAGGCAAGGTAGAGAGCGAACTGGGCGATTACCGGGAGTACTTTATCAACCTTCGCGATGCCATCAACGGCAAAGCCGAACTTGCCGTGAAACCGGAAGAGGCTCGAGAGGTAATGCGCATCATTGAACTCGCCTTCCAAAGCAGCGAAGAGAAAAAGACCATCGAGCTTTAACAGTTGTTTTGTAAACATCTAAATTGCACTAAGTATGGGACACAATGCGATAAAACAAAAACAACACGATATTGCATGTGTTAAGTAGATCAATATCTATTGATGGAGCATGATCAATTAGAAAAAAAGTTCTCGAACCACTTCCACACGCACTACCGTCCGCTCTGCCTTCACGCCCTCCACTACATGGGGAGCGTGGAGGAGGCGGAGGATGTGGTGCAGGAGACGTTCGTGAGCCTGTGGGACAAACGAGAGCAGCTCGGAACCATCCAATCGGTGAAAGCGTACCTCTATACCGCGGTTCGGAATAATTGCCTGACCCGTATCCGCGACGCGAAACCTACTACGCCCATCGACCAGCTTCCGCCCGATGAGTTGTTGACCGAGGAGGAGCAGGCGGAGCGTGCCGAAATGGAAGCACGTATCTGGAAGATGATCGACGAGCTACCCGAACGCCGTAGGGAGATCTTTTTGATGGCGAAACGGGACGGGATGAGTTACAAGGAGATTGCCACAGAGACGGGATTGACCGTGAAAACCGTTGAGAACCACGTCTTCCGTGCCATGCAATCGCTTCGTTCCAAGGATTTCAGTGCATACCTTTTCTTTTTTGCATAAGATTCCCTTGGTTTAGGAAAATAGGAGTCCAGTTACTTCATGAAAACATTTTTCATACAAAAAAACGCATCCAAAAAATAATACTTTTTAAGTGAGGGATTTTCGATTTTTCGCGTCCTACCAATAGAATAAGCCCTATGCAACAGTCCGATCTCCATAAAACCGATGAACGCGTGCGTTTTGTCGCACGCCACTACCAACCGGACCGGATCGATAGCCGGAAGGTCTGGCCAGAGATGTGTGAACAGTTGGGCATTTTCTCTAAGCACCGACCGAACCACCGAACATTTTCCACTTACTGGCAGGTAGCCGCCGCTGCGGCCCTCCTTCTTATCGCGGGGATACTTTATTTCATGGGCGATAAAACGGAGGTGTTGGTCGCCGAAAATGAACGGTCTGCATTCTCCCTACCCGACCAGACGAAAATAGTGATGCAACGGGGAGCGAAGCTGGAGTACGATCCGCGTTTTGGAAAGAACGAACGGCACGTTTCGATGAGCGGAGAAATAACCTTCGCCGTTACTCGTGACGAGACCAAACCATTTATTGTATCCACGCCCGTGGCACGGGTAGAAGTGCTCGGTACGGAGTTTACCGTGAAAGCTGATAACAAGGAAGCCCGCCTCACCGTAACCTCGGGCAAGGTGCTTTTCACACCCCACGACCCGGTTATCCCTCTCTTGTGCGATGCCGGTATGGCAGTGCACTATCGTGCCGACACCGAAACCGTGGAGGTCACCTCCCCTGAAAGCAGGATAGCGATCAACGGCAAAGAGGATTTTCTCCTTTTTGACAACATCCAACTGAAAGAGGTGGCACGGGTATTGTCGCACTATTACAACGTATCAATTGAACTGCCCGATAACGAATCAGATATCCGCTTCAGCTCCTCTTTTACAAGAAAAAGCATCCTCGAAATCATCAACATTATCAACCTGACGCTCGATACGCACATCACCCTCTCTTATTAAAATAAAAATATGCAGAAACAAACTATAGCATTCCTCTTTCTGATTCTATCCGCCGTATCAACGGTAAATGCTCAACTAGGAGATAGAGATGTTGATATACGGTTCGGCGTGGGAACCTCGAAGTTTAAAGGAGAGAGCGATTATTTATTCCTGACCGAATACGAGTTGAACGCTAAATTGAGCGATTATTTCACCGTGGCTCCTTCTATTTTATTGAACCACACCGACAATATCGACATCGAGTCGGCCGATTTTTTTCAGGCAAACCTGAATGCGTTTGGCTCCCCCTCTCGAAACGATCGACGAAATGATTTTCGAATGGGAGGAGGGTTGAGTTTCTATCGTTTGAACAAGGGAGGGAACTCTGCCACACGAAGCGCGCTCGGTCTTAATTTTGTGCTGGAAAACACCTATATGATTAACGACTTTTTTTTAATTGGTATCAAAGTGTTCATGCAACCTTATTTCAACAAGGATATCAATTATGGTACTTTTCTTAAGATAGGAATAAACCTGTAAATAACGAAAATAACGACTATCTCATGAAACGCCACACGATCCTTCTTCTATCTATCTCGGGGCTACTATTTGTCACTGGGCTAATCCTCCCTCTTTTCGGGCAGGAAAAGAACACGCAGACCTCTCACGAGAAAAAAACCATGAGCGCGGGAGAAAGGGTGACAATCAATGTGGAACAACGTCCGGTTACCGAGGTTCTCCGCCTCATCGAACAACAAACCGGATACACGTTCTCTTATAACCCCACGTTATTGAACGATTTCCTGCCTGTCACCCTCAAAGTTAAAGACGAACTGCTCAAAAAGGTACTGGAACAGCTATTCGACGAAACCGACGTGCTGCCGGTCGTCCAAGACAAATACATTATCCTGAAGAAGCGGCCGCGAAAGGTCACCATCAGTGGATTTATCCATGACGGGGAATCGCACGAATCGCTTATCGCCGCGAATGTATACGACCGCCGCTCGGGGCAGGGTGCGGTAAGCAATAACTTCGGTTTCTACAGCCTTACCCTCTCGCCGGGAAAGGTGGAGCTGCATCCCAGCTACGTGGGGTATGCCGCCGAACATCACTCCTTCTCGGCGGCAAACGACACGGTGATTCATTTTTTTTTACAACCCTCCCCCCGACTACAGGAGCTGGTGGTGGAGGGAGAGTTGAAAAACCCTGTGGAAAGCGTGGAAACGGGTAAGGTAAGCCTGAACACCACCATGCTCAAGGCACTTCCCTCGTTTATGAGCGAGAGCGACGTGATCAAGACGCTCCAGCAGATGCCCGGCGTGGCCGTGGGAACCGATGGTATGGCGGGGTTGTACGTCCGGGGCGGCAACGCGGACGAGAATCTCTACCTGGTGGATGGGAACCCGCTCTACCATATCCACCACCTGCTGGGCCTCTTCTCCACGTTCAACCCGGAGGCAGTGAAAACGATGAACTTCTACAAAGGGAGCTTCCCTGCACGCTACGGGGGACGCCTCTCCTCGGTGGTGGACGTGCGGATGAACGACGGCAATATGAAAAAATTCAGTGGCACGGCATCCATCGGGTTAATCTCATCCCGAGTGAACCTTCAAGGGCCCATCGTCAAGGACAGAACATCCTACTCGGTCTCGCTCCGGCGGACCTACCTCGACCTGATTGCCCGCCCCGCCCTCTTTTTCATCAACCGTCGGAACAAAAAAGATGATCCCAACTACTACGACACGATGGACTTCGCCTACTACTTCTACGATTTCAACGCGAAGATAAACCATAAGTTATCGGACAAAAGCCGACTCTACCTGAGCCTATACGATGGAAAGGACAAATTCTTTTTCAACAACCAATCCCGATACGGAAACTCGTTCTATTATTACGTCGAGGGAGTGGAGCAGGTATACGATCCCTCCGAACATGGCGAGGGGAAGCATACCGGTACCGAGTCGGCCCGCATGGATATCGGGTGGGGAACCCGTATGGCATCAATGAGTTGGGCGTACGCCGTCACACCAAAGCTCTTTTCCAACGCTACACTGGTGTATAGCCGCTACCGATCGAATATCTCTCTTTCGTACGAGGACAGGGTAAACTTCACTCACAAAGATGAAACCACCGGAGAAGAGAGTTCCGGTAATGCTCACGAATTTTACAAGCCGGTTTACCACTCCGGTATGGAAGATATGGGGTATCGACTCGACTTTGACTACGCGCACAGCCATGATCACCTGATTCGTTTCGGGACAGCGTTACTTCATCATAACTTTCGTCCCGAAGAGAGCCGCGTGGTTCAAGTGCAGGAAGAGGGGGAGCGATACCGAAATGACACCATCACCTACGCGGACGACCGGGTGAAGGTACAGGAGCTGTCGCTTTACGCCGAGGACGAAATGCGCATAGGGCATCGGTTAAAGGCAAACATGGGAGTTCACCTTTCGAGCTTCTTCGTCGAAGGGAAAGCTTATCTCAGCGCGCAACCTCGCCTATCAGCCCGCTACCTGTTGTCGAAGGACTTCTCGTTGAAAGCTTCCTACGGGCGGATGAGCCAGTACGTGCACCTCTTGCAAGGCAGCTATTTCAATTCACCGAACGACTTGTGGGTGCCCATCACGAAAAACGTGAAGCCGCTTTCGTCACACCAGTACTCTTTTGGCGTTTACGGGAAATACCGGGGGTTTGACCTATCGGCGGAAACCTACTACAAGCGATCGTACAACCAGGTGGAATACAAGGACGGGGCCAGTATCCTCACCGGTAACGCCCACTGGGAAGAGCGTGTCGCGCAAGGGATAGGTACCGCCTACGGGGTGGAGTTGATGGGACAAAAGAGCGTGGGCAACACCTCGGGATGGGTCGGCTACACCCTCTCCTGGGCAAACCGCCGCTTCCCAAACGGGGAAATCAACCAAGGGAAGAGCTACCCGGCCAAGTTCGACAACCGACATAAAATCAACGCCGTACTAATGCATACCTTCAACCGGAAGTTTGATCTAAGCTTGTCGTGGGTCTACGCCACCGGCAACTGGACGACCCTCCCGATGGAGGAATACATCGACATGGACGGCAATAAGCAACACTATTACCAACAACGTAATAACTACAAGATGCCGGATTACCAGCGGCTCGATCTCAGTTTTAATTATTACCGCCATAAGAAGAACGGGCGCACGGGCATCTGGAATTTCAGCATCTACAACCTCTACGCGCATCACAACTCGTTTTTGGTGCTGCCCGGGGAGAAGTATCTCCCTAACCCCGACACGGCGGACGGATACCCCCAAAGCAGTTACCCGGCATACCAGAGCTTCTCGTTGCTCCCCTTTATCCCTTCGTTTTCTTACACGCTAAAATTTTGATATGTATGTTCATCATAAATTTACAACCCTATGTATCCGGATTCACTAAAAAACCGATAAAACAGCAACCCGATGATGAAATCAACATATAACAGTCGCCCCTTTCTATTGATCGCCCTCCTCCTAACCATCGCCGCTTGCGATAGGGTGATCACGCTCGACACGGGAAATCACGTCCCGAAGATCGTAATGAACGGGATTCTATCGCCCGATTCGCTGATCGAGATAAGGGTGAGCAAAAGCTTCCTCTATACCGATACCTTCTCAAGCAGGGGGCTGATGGACCGGGCCACACTCACCCTGTTCATCGATGGGGTGGAAAAAGAGACGATGCGTAGGATACGGGTAGATACCGTGAGCAGCCGAGATCGGCTGTTCGAGTACACCGCGCTGGTAAGCGTGTACCGATCGACTATCCGTCCTAAAGTAGGCCAACGGGTGCGGGTGGAGGCAACAGCGGAAGGGCATCTTCCAGCGTGGGCGGAAACCAGTGTTCCCGTACCGCCGACCATCCGCGGTGTGGATACCGTTACCTTCTACACCACCAAGAGGATCATCCATAACGATTATTACAACTCCTTACCGGAGAGCGGGATGTTCCAGAACCTGCGGGTCAAAATGGACGTCTCTACCGGTACGTCTGGGATAGGGCAACAGTTTCTGCTGCAAGCACGGCTCATGACCGAGGAGATAGAGGAGTACCCGAGCCTTCCGGACCGCTACCTTTTTTTATACACGGACGACGACCCGGTGTTCGAGGAGAGTTACCGGAACAGCCTGTTGGAAGAACTCATCTCGGACGGTTTTCTGGAGGGAAAGAAACACTACGATTCCGCGCTATTCTCGAATAAATTGTTTCGTGACAACCGATACACGCTCAACTTCTCGGTAACCGATTACTATTACTTGTACACGGAGTATGAAGCGAAAGGTCAGAACGAATGGGGATATCCAATCTACGTCCCGATAAAAACAGAACGGTTTAACCCACCCATCGAAGTGCTATTCACGGCCATATCCCCGGAATTATATCCCTATTACCAGGCAGGAGAGTATAACCCCGACAGTGATGAAGAGTCGTTCAAGCTAATCTCCGAGCCGGAGCTCACCTACAGCAACGTACACAACGGCATCGGCGTGGTCGGTGCCGTCTCATCCGCCAAAGCACGAATCGAGGTCCCGCCACTGCCTTATGAAGAGTAATTACCGTTGCTTGACACCTGTGAAGATAACTGCCATTGCTTGACCACCTGTGAATTACTCCATAAAATAGAGCCTTAGGTTTCCTACTATTTCATTTAGTCGCTGGATAGCAGCAACCGAGATTTTATCGGAAGCCCCTCTTTTAAAAAGCTGAGTGTATTTTTCATCAACCATGATATCCTTTGCGGAGTACTCCGTTAAATAGAGTTCTTTAGTAGTTTCTTCCTGTCGTTCAAAAGAACTTTTCTCGACGAATTTAATATTACTCACGATCAGGTCACAAGCGTTATCATAAAATACAAATGCCAGATCGTATGTCATATACATGCCAAAGGTATGGAGCATGCCGGATTCGATATCTAAATAATCGGTTATTCGACACACGATTGAATCAGCCGTGTTTATCAAGAAACCACCCGAGTAAGGATCCAGTTCCTGATCGAGAAAGTAGTACGTTTTAGCAAGAAGCTCCTTCTTGTCCAAGTTAGGCTCAAAACGGTACGTGAACACGACCTCGTCGTCTACAAGTTTAATGGAGTCGGTAGAAAAAGGCCTTAGTTGCGCGTGAACAGCAGTAGCAGATAGCCACACTATTAGTACGCAAAACGGGATAAAGACGCTATTTCTTTGTGATAATGGGACTGACATGGCTATATTAATTAAAAAGTGAACGTTCAATCTTTTGGTAATGAAGCAAAAATACACAAATAAACCGATTCACTGCAAGAATTAATACAATATTTCACGGAGTTTTGTAATCGCCGCCTCGATAGAGGGCTCGCTCCCAAGCAACGAAACGAACTTGCTGCCGATGATCGCACCCGATGCTTCTTGACAAGCCGCATCGAACGTCCCCTTGTTAGAAATCCCGAAACCGATCAGTCTCGGATTCCTCAACTGCATGTTATTTATCCGACGGAAATAGGCCAGGTTCTCGTCGCTAAACGCATCCTTCGCACCCGTCACCGAGGCGGACGACACCATGTAAATAAACCCGTTGGTGTGCTCATCGATCATCCGCACCCGCTCTTCCGACGTTTCGGGGGTAATCAGCATGATCATATGCAGGCCATGCTTCTCGGCGATCGATTTATAGGAATCCCTATACTCCGCGAAGGGAAGGTCGGGGATGATCAGACCGTCGACTCCACACCGGGCCGCGTTCTCGCAATAACGTTCGAAACCGAACTTCAATATCGGGTTCAGGTAGCCCATCAAGACGAGGGGGATCGACACCCGCTCCCGGATTCCTTCCAACTGTTCAAAGAGAAGCTTCACGCTCATCCCGTTCTCCAAGGCACGCGTCCCTGATACCTGGATCACCGGGCCGTCGGCC
>JAAYTC010000291.1 GCA_012518155.1 Bacteroidales bacterium
AGCAAATGGGCTGTCATACTCGAAACGGTAGTCTTCCCGTGTGTGCCCGCCACGCAAATCGCATCGCTCGACCGTGTAATTTCACCCAACAGTTGCGCCCGCTTGATAATGGTAAAGTCTCTTTCCTTGAAATAAGCCAACTCGCGATGCGAAGACGGGACGGCCGGAGTAAACACAACCAACGTAGATTCTTTGTCGGTAAACTCAGGTGGAATGGCAGCGGGGTTATCTTCATAATGAACGAACGCCCCCTCTTGGCGCAGCAACTCCGTAAGTTTGGTTTGTGCCCGGTCGTACCCTCCCACTCTCTTCCCTTTGGAAAGAAAATATCGAGCCAGGTTGCTCATTCCAATTCCCCCAATCCCTATAAAATAGATCGATTTATATTCCATCATCAAACCATTCTCATTAAAAAAACTTCATTGTGCCAGCCTCTCAACGTGAGATCAGCTTTTCGAGCTCATCAACAATTCGTTCGGCAGAGTCGTGTTGCGCCAGCTTCCCGATATTTTCGCTCAGTTGCTGCCGTTGTTCGTCATTTCGCACCAGTGCCAAAGCCACGTCGAAAAGCACGTCGGATGCCAATTTATCTGACACCATCACGGCAGCATCCTTCTCGACCAGTGCTTGGGCATTTTTCGTTTGGTGATCCTCTGCCACGTTGGGCGAGGGCACCAAGATTACCGCTTTTTGAAGGAGACTGAATTCAGATATCGATCCCGCTCCCGCGCGAGAAATCACCAAGTCGGCCACCGAGTAAGCATACTCCATTCGTGTCACGAAATCTAGCAGCTTCACGTTTTCCGGTATCTTTCCTTCTGCCTGAAGCTGCAACATCTCCGTGTAGTAGTACTTACCACACTGCCAGATCACCTGCACGTCGCTCTTCTCGGCAAGCAAGGGAAGCGACTTAATGATGCTTTCGTTAAGCGTCCGCGCCCCGAGGCTTCCCCCCACCATCAGGATCGTCTTTTTCTGGGAATCAAGGCCGAAGAACGCGTGTCCTTTTTCTTTGTTCTCTTCAGAGATCACCAAATCCTGCCGGCACGGGTTACCCGTCAGCACGATTTTTTCTTTCGGGAAAAACCTTTCCATCCCTTCGTACGCCACGCAGATGGTGCTCGCCTGCTTCGCCAGCATCCGGTTGGTCACTCCCGCGTAAGAGTTCTGTTCCTGGATCAGGGTAGGTACTCCCTTTGCGGCCGCGGCTCTCAATATGGGGCCGCTGGCATAGCCACCCACTCCCACGGCAATATCGGGCTTGAAATCACGAATAATCTCCCGTGCCTTTTTCATGCTACGTAGTAATTTCATTACTACCGCGATGTTTTTCAACGGCCGTTTGCGATTGAATCCTGCCACGGGCAGTCCCACGATGTTGTAACCTGCCGCCGGCACTCGTTCCATCTCCATGCGGTCTTCGGCACCCACGAAAAGAATCTTGCTCTCCGGCCACCGCTCTCTTATCGCGTTCGCGATCGAGATAGCCGGAAAGATATGCCCTCCCGTACCACCCCCGCTTACAATAACGCGGGGAGATTTATTGTTTATATTCATCTCGTAACCTCCCATTCAATCAACCTGTATTACACATTCACGATCTCGAATTCCACCCTATCCTCTAGGCGGTCGATTGTGCCATGACCATCATCGGCAACATCATCGGCTACATCGTCGTCAAGCGTATCGCCGCGGTCGTCACCTTCACCTGCTTCCGTCGCGGGCTCTTCCTCCTTCTTCTTCCCAATCCCGAATCGGTCGGCACTCAGTATCAGCCCGAAATAGGCGCAGGTGATCAGGGTGGAAGTACCGCCCCTGCTCACCAAGGGCAAGGGTTGGCCAGTAACCGGAATCAGGTTCACCGCCACGGCCATGTTAATGAATGCCTGCATCGATAGCATCAACGCCGATCCCAGGACCAAGTATTTCGGGAAAAGCCGCTCGGTTTTCCGCGCGATCATCCCCGATCGGATCAGGATGATCACGTAGAGTAACAGCACGAAAATACCCCCAATCAATCCCATCTCTTCGATGATGATCGCGTAAATAAAATCGGAATAGGCCTGTGGCAAAAAAT
>JAAYTC010000292.1 GCA_012518155.1 Bacteroidales bacterium
ATTCTGATAAAATACCCCGAAAGGGGGAGTAAAAATACCACGGTAAAGGGGATTGCGACTCGATAAGGCACGCCCTATTTTTGCAAGATCAATAAATGAGTCCACGCTACAAAACCCATTTCAACAATCTTGCCCACCTTACAAGGCGTTATGAGCGAGGTGTTTTCAATAGAAACGGAGTGGACTCGTAAATGAAACAGCCCTATTTTGAATAACATTAAAAGAATCACAGTATGAAAAAAAGAAACAACTTATTAAAAATAATGAGCCTTGCTGCCGCGTGTATGCTGGCAATTAATCTATCGGCACAGACGGAGCCTGCCCTTTCATCCTATCGCTTTGGAGGGGGTATATTGATCGACGTGGGGGACGGTGGCACGATGGTGGGCCCGCACGTGAAGTATTTCTTTGACTCCAACAATGCCGGTGAGGCGGCCCTGCTGTTTGGCCGTGGCGTTACCACCGTGCAAGGGATCTACACCTATAACTTGGGCTTCCCCGAGGTTGACGGGTTAAAGTGGAATATTGGTGCTGGCCCAGGCGTATCTTTTGGTAGTGGAAGCACCCTCTTTAGCTTGATGGGAACCATCGGGCTGGAGTACGTCGTCCCTAACGCACCGTTTGCCTTAGCGGTAGATTGGCGCCCTCGCTTTTACATCTACGACAGCGAAACCTATTTCGAAGCTGCTCGTTTTGGCTTGGGACTCCGCTACACCTTTAATTGATTTTATTTTTTCCATCCCATTGATTATCTTTGCATCTTGTAAAATCACGGCGAAAAAGCAATCCGCGAAAACGGTGAAGTGATTTGTGCTCGCGCCGGTCGTGCCGGTCGCACCTGCCAAACAAGGAGCGTAGTGCCCGTGCCGTATAGTCAAAGATAATGAATATGAAACCTCTTTTTGTACAATATCCCAAGTGTGGCACCTGCCGTAAGGCGACCAAGTGGCTGGAAGCAAATAACGTGGAGGCCACGTCTCGCCACATCGTGGAGGAGAATCCCACCCGGGAGGAGCTCTCGGAGTGGATCGACCGAAGTGGCCTACCCATCCAGCGTTTTTTCAACACGTCAGGGATGATCTATCGTGAGCAGAACCTGAAAGAGAAGGTGAATTCCGCTTCCAAGGACGAGTTGCTGGATATCCTCGCTTCCAACGGCATGGTGGTGAAACGCCCCATCGTGGTGACGAAAGACACGGTGCTGGTGGGTTTCAACGAGAAAGAGTGGATGGAGAAACTGAAATGAAGATAGGCGATATAGAATTCCCGAAAAATCCGGTCTTCCTCGCGCCCATGGAGGATGTGACCGATATTGGTTTCCGTTTGCTCTGCAAGCGGTTTGGTGCCGATATGGTGTATACCGAGTTTATCTCGAGCGATGCGCTTATCCGGGATATCAAGAAGACAAAGCGAAAAATTATCTTCAGCGAAGAGGAACGGCCCATCGGCATACAGATATATGGAAGCGATCCTGACACCATGGTGGAGGCCGCGAAGATCTGTGAAGACGCGAACCCGGACCTGATTGATATCAACTTTGGTTGCCCGGTGCGTAAGATTGCCGGAAAAGGAGCCGGTTCGGGCATGATGCGCACGCCCGAGGTCATGCTGGAGATCACCGAGAGGGTGGTCAAAGCAGTAAACAAGCCGGTATCGGTAAAGACCCGTCTGGGCTGGGATGATGATTCGAAGATTATTGTTCCGTTGGCCGAACAATTACAGGATTGCGGTATCGTGGCCCTCACTATCCATGGGCGAACGCGTTCGCAGATGTACAAGGGAAAAGCCGATTGGAGCCTGATCCGGAAAGTGAAAAATAACCCCCGCATGCGTATACCCATCATTGGGAATGGCGACGTCAATAGCGTGGAGGAGTGTAAGCAACGGTTCGACGAGACAGGAGTCGACGCGGTGATGATTGGGCGCGGCAGTATTGGTCGCCCTTGGTTCTTCCGTGAACTCAAGCATTACCTGCAAACGGGAGAGCATCTTCCCGAGGAGTCTTTCGAATGGTACCTTGATATACTGAAACAACAGGTGATGGGTAGCGTGGAGCGGTTGGACGAGTTCCGCGGTATCCTGCATACTCGCCGCCATCTGGCTGCTACACCCCTGTTTAAAGGAATACCCGACTTCCGAGAAACCCGCATCGCGATGCTGCGTGCCGATACCCTTGATGAGCTCCTCGCCATCCTCGACGAGATACCCTATAAGTTCGGGCTCGCCGCCTACGCGTAATCCATTTCACTACTTTATTACTCTTCTCGCTTCTTGAAGTCATATGTTCAACTTAGAAGTGCGACATCCACGTATTGTTTTTTGCAAGGAGCTGGTAGTTAACGGGTAATTAAGTACGCGCAAATTGTCGTTCCCGAAATTATTTAACAACTAAGATTGGAAAATCGTTTAGTTGACGTTATATTTGCACCATATTGGTACGCGTTTAAAATGGATAAATTATGGTTATAGTTAGCAGCAGGGAATTTAGGGATAAGCAAAAGAGTTACCTCGACAAAGTGGATGAAGGGGTGGAAGTCCTTATCACGAGAGGAAAAAACAAATCCTATCGGATTGTTCCAGTAGTGGAGGACGATACCTTGATGAGCAAAGAGGAGTTCTTCGCCAAAATAGATAGAGCATTGAAAGAAGCAGAACAGGGAAAGGTAACGAGAATCAGTTCTGAAGAAGAACTTGCTTCCTTTTTTGACAGTCTATAATTATTCGTTGGAATTTGTAGATACGGCGAAAAGGGATATTCAACACTTGAAAAAAAACGAACCTCAGGCCTATAGAAAAGTTGTGAGATTGGTAACGGAGCTACGCAAACATCCTCGGTCTGGTACCGGCCACCCCAAACAATTGGTAGGAGACAGGGAGGGACAATGGTCAAGAAGAATTACCCGGAAGCATCGCTTGGTATACAAGATCGAAGATGACCGAGTAATTGTTTTAGTCCTTTCGGCGTGGGGTCATTACGATGATAAGTGAATAAAGGAGCTCTCGGGCTTATTTTGACATGATTTTTCGAATATCCTCACCGCGAACATCATCGTACATTTCAAAGCGGTGGTTTACTTCTCGTTCTAATGTCATCCTTTTATCCAATTGGGCTGAACGAAAAGGAGTATTAACTTTCATAGTTGAGCGGGCCGATAAAGTCTTTCCAGTAATTAAGGAAATTGCTATATCCAACAGTGGATCGTCGAGGCTGCCGAACTCTTGTAAAGGGAGGTATTCAAATTCATTAATCTCGTAATCAGGAGTGAAACCGTTCGTAAAGTCTGATTTACCGTCGCTATTAAAATACTTAACCACTATTGGTTGCATGCCCCACTTGTTTTTTGGGTCATCTTCTTCATAAATCGAAATGGAACCAACGTTTTTCCCGTAGGTGGTCTCACCAATTAACACCACCTCCATGTAGGGTTTAAGGCCATTAATAACAAGTTCACTGGCCGAGGCAGTCCACCCGCTTGTTAAAACATAAAGTCGCGGTAAATTCAAGGAGGGTACGGCAATAGTCGTGTTTTGAACCCTATCAGTGAAGTAATCTATATTATAATCTTCTCCGTACTCTCTGCTTAAAGAATTGTGAACTATAGAGTTGTATTGTGAGGTGACTAAAGTATTACTTGTAGATCTGTTTTTTACTAAAGCACTTGCCAAGCTTATTGCAGAAGATACCGCACCACCACTATTATAACGGAGATCGAGTACCATCTCGTTTACACCCTGTGACTGCATGCCCCTGAGGCGATCCATAAGAAGTCTATCGTATTCGGTGCTGTTATTACCCCTGTCTCGACCGAAGAAATTGTACACGAGGTATCCAATTTTTTTACTCCCAATCGTGTATATATTATCAAAATAAACTGGATTTTCAGCGAAATTTTCATGCATTTGGATGGTTATATCACCTGCATCGCTTAACAAATAGGAGTTTTGTCCGGGATTGAATACCAGATCAGCCATGCTCAATCTTTTTGACCCGACACCCCCGAAAAGGTCTCTATAATTTTGTGAAGTGATGTTTTGTCCATCTATTTGTGTTATAAATCGCCCCCTGTTAATTCCTTTTGTTTCCGCGTCAGATCCCTTGAAGGGATAGAGTACCAAGGCATAGTAATGCGTCTGTGGATTATCCGCCCACATAAATACGTATTCGAATCCAATCTCATCGGAACTCACACCGCTCAAGTTTTCCAAGAGCTCGACATAATTTTCCTGTATCCATGAATCTCTGTCACCCTCAGGGTTCCCGGTGCCATACTCATTTACTAAAGAGAAGAAAAAATCAGAGGGATATAATGAAAAGTTTGAATTTTCAGGAAGTTTATAATTCCATAAGTAGTAAATAGACATGTTTTCGTGTATCCATTTATTTACATAACCGTTTTCGCTAGAGTCTTGGGAAGGCAGGAGGGTAGCCTCTCCATCAACAGTTGCATCAGGTACGCTAATTTGAACACCACTTTGTAGAGATGCTGAAGCACTTGGTGGACTTGTTTCATTATTAATGTGAGCATCTATCGTTTCTCTATAGCCTGAGTCATATCTTAAGGTGAAAAATTTATTATTATCTTTATTATTATAAGAAGCAGAAGTTATTTTTCCTTTTCTTGTTATTCGAATAATATTTTCAGAAGAGTTGATTTTATAAAGTAACGCGCTGCCATCAATAAAATCCCTAACTGCAAAGGATTCATCTAAATCATAAATAATCGTAGCCTTTAATGTTTCAATAAAACCACTGCTATAATTAACTTTAAACATGCCTGACTCGTAGGTTGCCGATTCATAGTTGCCTTTTCCCTGAAAAAAAATCTCACCTGCCTCAGTAGCATCATTTACTGTCAACTCGGTTCCGTTTTCTAAAAGCGCTGTAGCTTTAGTGGGGCTATATGTGGTATTTAGTGAAGCTTCTACAACTTCTGTTTCATTGTTATCAAAAGTGACAATAAAAAGCTTTTCTATCGGATCGTAGGATGCTGTACTTATTTTTTCTTTAACCCTGACAGGGTCATCATTACAACAAAAAAATAGCACACTTAGCACTGAGAAGACGAAAAGTGAGTAGATATATTTTCTCATAGAATATTCTTTTTTTTTTAATGCATCGAGTCTCACGGGAGGCCTCGATACGAATCATATTTTCCACTTAATAAGACGGTGAAAGTAGAAAAGAATTTAATGCAGTGGGCCAATTTTCAGAACTTTAACACACCTTTTCCTTGACGTGTAATCTCCGGATCATGAAAGGTGCAATCAACTACTGTAGAGGGATCAAGGCCTCCGACCCCGCCGTCAATCACCACATCCGCAATCTCTCCCCATTTCTCATGGATCAATTCAGGGTCCGTGGTGTATTCAATCTCGTCGTTTTCGTCCTTCACGGAAGTGCTTAGCACCGGATTTCCCAGCTGAACCACTATCTC
>JAAYTC010000293.1 GCA_012518155.1 Bacteroidales bacterium
ACACGGGGTACCTGTTTTTATTGATCGGTTTTATTGCCATGTTCGTGATGCCAAATTCCCGGTTCCGAAAACTTTTGATACAATTGAAAGATACGCGAGAGCAAGCGGGGCGAATGGCGATGATTTCGATCCTGCTCCTCCTTCCCGCGCTATGCAAGGGACAGGTGTCTGCTTCTCCTGATAACGTGGCCGAAGCTGTTGAACAGAGCGTGGTCACGGTTGAACATGCCGCTCGTTTTGGGGCCCTTCCCGTACAATTCCGAGGTAGGATGATGCCCATGAACACCTTCTCTTCGGAGGTCCTGAGAAAGATACACAAAGAACAGAGCTTCGGCAGTCTCAATTCCGATCAATTCCTGTTAAGCCTTTTTGCCCTCCCGCGTATGTGGACAGAGGTACCCGTTATCGCGGTATCCAACGAGCAAGTGCGCATGTGGTACAACCTACCCGAAGGGTACGTTCCCTACGCTTACTTTTTCGATGAAGAGGGACACTATCGTCTTCTGCCGCGGCTACAAGAGGTATATCACCGTCCGGCCGGAGAGCGATCTGCAGCCGAAAAAGAGTTAATCAACCTTGATGAACGGGTGAATATTATGTACCTGCTTATCAATCAAAATTTGCCGGGTATCTTTCCTCATTCAGGGGATCCTGGCCATACGTGGTATGCCCCTGGGGACGACCTGTCGCATTTCCAAGAAAAGGATTCGCTGTTTATCAATCAGACTTTCTCTTGGTATTTATCCGAGGTGACGCATTCGCTACGTAACGGCGATTGGGATAAGCCGGATCAAGTGTTGGAACAGATTACAGCCTACCAGTTGGAAAACGATAGGGCTTCGCTTATCAACTCGAATAAGTTACAGGCAGAGATTCGCTACAACGCTATGAATATCTTTGGATGGTCCAAATTAGGATACCTCATCCTGGGTGCTTTATTGTTGGTAGTGGTGATCTTGCAGCTGTTCTACGAACGTCCCTGGCTGCATTACACGGCACTCGCGCTCACGGCTGGGATTGTCTTGGTTTTTATTTACCATATCACGGGCATGGGGCTTCGATGGTATATAGCGGGATATGCTCCATGGAGTAATTCGTACGAGACCATGGTATATATTGCCTGGGCAACGGTGCTGGCAGGGTTGATTTTTGGACAAAAAAGTACGATCACGCTCGCGTTGGCTACACTCTTTGGGGGAGTCATCCTTTTTGTTTCGGGACTTAACTGGATGGATCCTCAGATCAACACGCTGGTACCCGTCTTGAAATCCCCGTGGCTGATGTTTCATGTGGCCGTGATCGTGGCCGCGTACGGTTTTTTCGGCATCAGCTTCTTATTGGGTATTACCAACCTATCGTTGATGGTCTTTTCAAAAAAGAGCCCTCTTGTTGCCTATCGTATCAAAGAGCTCAGCATCATCAATAATCTTTCCCTTATGGTGGGGTTGGTGTTGATGACAACCGGTACTTTCTTGGGTGCTATTTGGGCAAACGAGTCGTGGGGACGATACTGGGGATGGGACCCAAAGGAGACATGGGCACTGATCACCGTGGTAGCTTACACGATCGTGACCCACCTCCATATGGTAAAGAAATGGAACAATCCATGGATCTTCAACCTACTCTCGGTACTTGCCTTCTCATCGGTATTGATGACTTTCCTAGGAGTGAACTACTTCCTAAGCGGAATGCATTCATACGGGCAGACCGATGGTATGGCCGGGGTGTTTACCTATATCGCCGTTGCTTTCGTGCTGGTTGGTATCCTAGGAATACTCTCTTGGCGGAAAAGTAGAGGGGGCTTGATAAAAATTTAACTGTAGTTGCAGTAGACGCGAAATTTTAATTATTGATAATATGGTACAGTGGGGATTTATTGGTTGCGGCGATGTAACCGAAATGAAAAGTGGGCCTGCTTTCAGTAAAGCTGAAGGCTCGTCGGTTGTAGCGGTCATGCGCCGCGATACCTCCAAGGCAAAAGACTACGCTTATCGCCACGGTATCGACACTTGGTACGACAACGCGAGCGATCTGATTAACGATCCGCGGGTGACCGCGGTTTACGTGGCCACTCCTCCTTCAACTCACGCGGAGTATGCTATCGCGTCGATGAGAGCTGGGAAGCCGGTCTATATTGAGAAGCCCATGGCCGCATCTTACGAGGAGTGCCTTCAGATTAATCGTGTTTCAGCGGAAACCGGAGTGCCCTGTTTCGTGGCATATTATCGACGTACGTTACCCTACTTCGTCAGAGTAAAGCAGTTAATCGATGAGAACGTGCTGGGGCGGGTGTCTAATGTGTTGGTACATTTGGCTATACCGCCGTACGCGGCCGATCGTGACAGGAATCACCTACCTTGGCGAGTAAGGAAAGAGATCGCCGGGGCGGGCTATTTTTACGATCTTGCCTCTCACCAGCTTGATCTGCTCGATTGGCTTTTTGGTGAGATCACCGATGTCAGCGGTTACTCGGCCAACGTGGCCGGTTTATACGAGGTGGAAGATAGCGTGACTGCCGCTTTCCGTTTTAAATCGGGATTGTTGGGCTGTGGTACTTGGAGCTTTGTCGCACCCGAGAACCGTCGTACCGACCGTGTTGAAATAATCGGTACGGATGGGAAACTCACTTTTTCAACGTTCGACTTTTCGCCCATTCTCTTGGAAAGAGCCGACGGGAGCGAAGAGTTCCTCGAAGATAATCCCGAGCATATTCAATTTTACCTGATACAGAGCATCGTGGATTTCTTGAACGGAAAGGGACAACTTCCGGTGAGCACGGGAGCTTCAGGAACCCGTACTAACCGGGTAATGGATATCATACTAGATGCAAAATAGGACTAGAATCGGCCTCTAAAGAGGGTGGGGTTGATCGTGAGGCTCACGTATGCCCAGTCTTGCCATGAATCAGGACTTCCAAGAGGACGGCCCTTGGCAATAGGCATCGCGTCGGTCGCCAGCATAAAGGAGTACCCTCCTTCCAACATGATATGCCTGCGAATGGGGTAGGTGAAGGTGAAATCGATTTCCGAGCCCAGGTTCTTCATTGTTGTATTCTCCACGACAATATCGTTGGCCGAGGAAAAGTGATGATACCTCACGTCTATGCCCAGTTTTTTCCCTGTATTCCAGTGGAGGCCGAGATATTTATCCCATACGCCATCATCGTCGTATCCCCTGAAGTAATCCATCGACCCCATGAACGAGTGGTTGGATCGATACAATAGGTCCATCCGGGTGATCTTTTCCGAATCGGGATCTTGGCCGGGATGAAACTCCGTCCCTCCATACAACGATAATTTTCGGTTTAGAGCGTAACGTCCCCTCAGTGCCAGCATATAGGCACTAACCTTTTCGTCGTTGCTATTCGTGCCTGTTTGATAATACGCCGTTCCCATGATATTCCAGATGTTGTTTTTGTACCCGATGTTGGTCCCCATGGTCTGCATATAGGCTTTTCTTGGATCTGCCGGCTCTCCCGTTATGGGGTTACTCGGCTCTCCCACTTCA
>JAAYTC010000294.1 GCA_012518155.1 Bacteroidales bacterium
CAAAACTGTCGATATACTTGTCATAAGGATCGGCCGTAACCGTAAGAACGAAGCCTCGAGGATTGCCTCGCGTTTATCGAGTCCCGCGTGCTGTCGCTGGTTGGCAAACTCCACGATAAGGATCCCGTTTTTTGTCACCAGTCCGATCAGCATAATAATCCCGATCTGGCTGTAGATATTCATCGTGACGCCTGCTAACCACATGAAGAGAAGGGCACCGAAAAGAGCGAGGGGTACGGAAAACATGATAACAAAGGGATCTTTGAAGCTTTCGAATTGTGCGGCCATCACCAGGAAAATAAGCAGGATGGCCAACCCGAACGCGAACAAGAGACTCGACGAACTTTCGCGAAAGTTGCGCGATTCCCCTTCGAGCGCTGTACGGAACGTATCGTCGAGCACTTCCGCCGCGATCCGGTCCATCTCCTCCAGGCCTTCGCCCAACGAGTACCCGGGTGCCAATCCCGCGGAGAGAGTGGCCGAACTGAACCGGTTATACCGGTAAAGCTGGGGCGGTGCAACGGTCTCTTCCAGTTTCACCAAGTTATCCATCTGGATCATCTGTCCGCTGCCATTTTTGATATAGATGGTGCGCAGGTCGACCGGCGTATTTCGTTGCTGGCGATTTATCTCGCCCAGTATTTGGTACTGTTTCCCGTTCATATAGAAATAGCCCATCCGTTGCCCGCTGAGCGCGTACTGCAACGTTTGCCCGATATCTCGGGTGCTCACGCCCAGCATGGCCGCTTTATCGCGATCAATATTGATCCGCGTCTCCGGTTTGGTGAACTTTAAGTCCACGTCGCTCATCTGGAAATGGGGACTCGCGTTCATACGATCCAAAAAGAGAGGGATAAATTCCTGTAGTTTTTCCAGGTTAGGAGCCTGAAGCACGTACCGGATAGGCATTCCTGCCCGGCGCCCACCGAAGGTAGATTGCTGCTGAACGAATGCTCGTGCGGCCGTTTCGTTTCGTACGGCACGGGTCAGCTCATTCGCGATCTCCATCTGCGATCGATCACGCTTATCAATATCCGGCAATATAATACGTACCATGCCGAAGCCGTTGCGAGTCATGGTAACGTTCGACTCCTTTTCGTACGCGACCGAATCAGCAATAACCGAGATGCGGTCGGTATAATCCCGGACAAACTCGAAGGTAGCCCCTTCCGGAGCGGAACTTCGGATGGTGATCTGTGATCGGTCTTCCAGTGGAGCCATCTCAGCGGGGATGGTGTTCCAAAAAATCGCGATCAATATGCCCGAAATAATAATAATAGGGAACACCATCCATTTATGACGTAAGAAGCCTCTTAACGTTTTGTCATAAAATCGGTTCATCCCGTCGAAAAAGACTTCGGTTTTGAGGTACAGTGCGCTCTTCTTTTTTCTTTTTACAAGCATTTTAGAAGAGAGCATCGGCACGAACGAGAGTGCCACGAACGACGAGATAATAACGGCCCCCGAGATCACGATACTAAATTCCCGGAAGAGTCTTCCTGTCATCCCTTCCAAGAAGACAATGGGGAAAAAAATGGCCACCAGCGTGATGGTAGTCGAGATCACCGCGAAGAAAATCTCCTTCGACCCGGTGATGGAAGCCTCCTCCGGATCCATTCCATCCTCGATCTTCTGGTAGATGTTCTCCGACACCACGATGGCGTCGTCCACTACCAGTCCCACCGCCAGCACCACCGCCAGCATCGAGAGCACGTTGATAGAAAATCCTAGGAGGTACATCACGAAAAAGATACCGATGAGCGAGATGGGAATCACCAACGCGGGAATCAATGTCACCCTCCAGTTCCTCAGGAAGATGAAAATAATGGCCACTACCAGGATAAAGGCAATGATCACGGTAGTCTCCACTTCGTTAATTGATGCACGAATAAACTGGGTGTTGTCGAATGCCACGTCGATAATCACGTCTTCAGGTAAGTCTTTCCTCATCTGGTCGATACGATCCATCGCCTCATCCGAAATGGTAATGTGATTCGCTCCCGGTTGCGGGATAATCACGCAGCTCACCATGGGAATGCCGTTACGGCGCAGGATACTTTGGCGGTTGGCAGCATCCAACTCTGCATAGCCCACGTCGCGAAAGCGAACCAGGCGGAAGTCGTCCTCGATCAGGATGAGGTTGTTAAAATCCTCCGGAGTCTCCATAAGACCCATGGTCCGGATCGATTGTTCGATATGATCCCCTTCGATACTTCCTGCGGGCAGCTCGACGTTCTCTCGGTCCAGCGCGTTCTTCACGTCCATCGGGGTGATGTTATAGGCCGCCATCTTGATGGGGTCGAGCCATAAACGCATCGCGTATCGGTACTCCCCCCATATCTCCACGGCGCTCACGTTTGAAATGGTCTGCAGCCGCTCTTTCACGGTTAGGTCAGCTATCTCCGAGAGCTCCAAGAGCGATCGGGAGGGACTCTGGATGGTTATTTGCATGATGGGATCCGAATCGGCATCGGCTTTGGATACCGTGGGTGGGTCGGCATCCCGCGGCAAATAGCGTTGCGCGATGGACACCTTGTCCCTCACGTCGTTGGCAGCCGTCTCCATATCCACGCTCAATTCGAACTCCACGGTGATCCGAGAGCTTCCTTGGCTGCTTCGGCTGGTGAGCGACCGGATGCCCGGGATGCCATTAATGTTTTGTTCCAGTGGTTCCGTGATCTGGTTCTCGATCACCTCCGCGTTAGCACCCGGGTAGGAGACATGCACGGTGATGATGGGGTTATCCACGTTGGGGTACTCCCGCACCGGGAGGCTGGTGTAACCGATGATGCCAAAGATGATGATCACGAGCACCATCACCGTGGCCAGCACCGGTCGTCGTATACTTAATTCCGATAAAGTCATGTTGTTAGTCTGCTCTGTTTTCTATCATTCGGTCAATCGCCACCGGCATTCCGGTTCGCAACTGCATAACGCCGGTCGTCAGCAGCGTATCCCCGATACTCAACCCGCTGATTACTTCCACCGACGAGGAGGTACGGGTGCCTGTGACGATTTCGACTTCACGCGCGAAACCGTTTTCATACACGTACGCGATATCCCTTCCCATCTCTTTCACGCTGGAGATGCTGGGGATGACGATCGCGTTCTCGATCTGATCGAGGGTGATGCGTACGCCGGCTGATTGCCCCGGTTTGATCTTTTGGTCGGTGTTGGCATAACGAGCCCGGGCGAAGAGGCTCAACGTCTGCACGTCGAGGCGCGACTCCACGGCGTAGACGGTAGCGTTGTACACCTCAAGGTCGTTTTCCACCGTGAATGCGATCTCCGTTCCCGGACGAATCATATTCACGAAGTTCTGGGTGAGCGAAAACTCTATTTTCAAGGGCGATATCTTCGTCAACGTGGAGACCACCACCTGCGGGGACGCGTAGGCTCCCTCGCTTACTTGCCGTAGCCCGATCACCCCATCGAAAGGAGCTCGAAGTTCGGTTTGCAGGATACGCGCCTTTACCAGCTCTATATCGGCCTTTAACGTTTCAAGTTGCGTGGTAACCGCCTGGTAGGTTTCTTGGCTGATGGCGTCTTTCTCGAGAAGTGTTTGTTGCCGGTATACACGATCCTCCGCCAAGGGCAATTGCGCTTGAAGTTTAAGAAGTTCAGCCTGCAACGGTGCATCGTTCACTTTGGCAAGTAATTCCCCTTTTTTCACGTTGCCCCCCTCTTGAAAATATATTTGGGTAATTCTTCCCGAAGTTTCAAAGATGAGGTCCACCTCTTCGTCGGGTAGTAGAATCCCGGTGATTTGAAAAATGTTGTCCAATGTTTGAGGTTTTAACACCGTGGCACTTACCATCAGTTCGGAACCACTCGATCGGACCATTGGAGATTCCTCAGCGGATGTATCTCCCGTTGAGGTAAGTAGTTGTTTCATTCTCGGATAAAAAATTATTCCGAGGATTAGTACCACGATTGAGGCAATAACAATCGCCCTGGTTTTTTTATTCATCACTTTAGCTTATTTCATATGCCCAGGATGTGAAATCCCATCCACGCACCCATATTTCTTCCAAAAATACCCATTAAAACCACACGGGAGACACCTGTTAATGTTGTTTTTAGTTTTTTTATGGCTTAAAATCGACATATCATCTGAAAAAGTCGATGAAGCTGTTTTTGGTCACGATTTAAATAACTATTTTTGACAATCGATCTGTTTTGCATTATGATTTTTTGCAATAGCCGTTCATGAGAGGAGAACGGCAAGATGATTCGTTCGACCAAATAAAAAATCCATATAAATAGAGGAAAGATTGAAAGCGATGAAGTTAAAAAAAATGGTATGTTTAGGGGTGATAATGATGAGTAGTATATTGCTCGCCGAGGCACAAGATTGGGCGAACTTGAACCGGTTCAAGGAAGAGAATGAAAAGTTGGGCCCTGCTCGAACGTGCGACGATCGGGTGGTTTTCATGGGTAACTCCATCACCCAAGGATGGATCACGAAAGTGCCCGGTTTTTTCGAGGGGCGTCCCTATATTAATCGTGGAATTGGTGGGCAGACCACTCCCCAGATGTTGCTCCGGTTTCGCCAAGACGTGCTCAAGTTATGGCCAAAAGTGGTGGTAATCCTCGCGGGGACGAACGATATCGCGGGCAATACCGGGCCCTCCACCCTGGAGATGATCGAAGATAACATTCACTCCATGACAGAATTGGCGCAGGCGCACGGAATTCAAGTAGTATTGTGCTCCGTGCTGCCGGCGCACGATTATTCATGGAGTAAAGGGAAGGATCCGGCCGCTAAAATTCCCGAGTTGAACGAACGAATCAAGCGGTATGCGGCTACCCGAGGCGCGGTGTACTGCGACTTTTTCTCGGCCATGGCGGACGAGCGAAATGGGCTTCCGAAAGAGCTTTCGGGGGATGGTGTTCATCCCAACGAAGCCGGTTATGCCATTATGGAGCCTTTGGTTGAGCAGGCGATTGCCCGTGCCTTGCTGATGTGGAAAGAGTTCAAGTGATCGCGTGTTGATGCTGGGCCATTAATCCGCGTACTCGTACTCTTTGTTATCGCGCAATCCCATCACGGAATAGTAGGAAGCGATATTTCCTTTGATTTTCACTTTTCTGTTTAGTTTATCCGGGTTATCCACGAGGTTTAAGTCCTCTCTAACCGAAGTGCCGCTTGACAGTTGTACCGGTATCACCTTCTCCCGGTCGGTCTCATCCGGGGTATCGGCCAGGGCGAGGTTGGTGGCCTTTGACTCCGAAGTAGCCCCGGGTAAAAAGCTATTCATCGTGCTGCTCGTGAACGAACCCACGATATACCCTTCCACCCACACTTGATCTCTCCCCGTGCTGACTTGCGTTTCCGCGACCGTGAAAGGTGTTTTTTTCGATCCCTTTATAATGGGGGGAGTCGCTTCGGTACGTTGTGCTGTGACTTCAACCGATGGCCCATCGATCCAAGCCGAAATGGTTCCGTCTGAAATTATGGCGGTCTCATTCGTGAAAAGGGTAACGTTGTAGGTGTACATCGTGGAAGGGGCAAAGGCGTTGATCTCGAACACCTCCTCCAGTGAAAATTGGTATACCTCCACTTCGTCTCCAATCACAAACCACAGCTCCATACCGGAAAGATCCGTTTCAGGTAGGAGAATTGCCTCTCCAGCCGACGCTTTTGCATCCACGTGAAAAACGATATCACCGTACTCCGTGGTGGGCAAAAGTGTTCCCGTGGTTAAATCGAACGATGCTTCGGTGCCCGCGTTGGTAATGATCACATTGAGCGTGCTTAGGTCCATTGACTTGTAGTGCTCGATATTCAGCACGATTTTAGATAACTGATGGGAGAATAACATCCCGACATTCGGATTTTTCTCGTTCTTTTTTCTCGCGTTATCGGAGTAGAGCAGATCGATACGCGACTGGCTCGATTGATTACGCAGATCAATGGGATAGATG
>JAAYTC010000295.1 GCA_012518155.1 Bacteroidales bacterium
ACCGTGCCGTAGGGCGATGATTTAGAGACGAACCCTTTATGTGACGTGGGCGAATATTGCCCTTTCGTGAGCCCGTAAATTTTATTGTTAAAAAGGAGTATGTTAAGATCCACGTTTCGTCGTACCGCGTGAATAAAGTGATTTCCCCCGATAGCCAGCGAGTCGCCGTCGCCCGTGGCCACCCACACGCTCAAGTTAGGGTTTGCTACTTTCACGCCCGTGGCGATGGCAGTAGCCCTCCCGTGAATGCTATGGAATCCATACGTGTTCATGTAGTAGGGGAGGCGCGATGAGCAACCGATCCCCGAAATCACGGCAGCGTCGTGGGGTTCGATGTTCAATTCGGCCATCGCCTTCTGTAAGCAAGCTAAGACGGCGAAATCGCCGCACCCGGGACACCAACGTACCGGGTTAGCACTTTTATAATCTTTAGGAAGGTATTTTTGATATTTTATTTCTGTAGCGTCCATGTTTCTTATTCCTCTATTATTTTAGTGAATTCCTTTACCAGTTCACTTACTTTAAAGGGTTGCCCCTCCACCTTATTAAATCGCCTCAGGTTATTTATTTCCTGAAATTTCCCGCTCAAATAGGCCGCGAATTGACCGTTGCTCTGTTCTGCCACGATCACTTTCTTGTATTTCTTCAATATCTCGCGGGTGTTTCTTGGCAGCGGGTTGATATATTTGAAATGGGCGAGTGCCACTTTATTCCCGTTATCCCGGATGCGTAGCATTGCTTCCAGGAGGTGTCCGTAGGTGCCTCCCCATCCCACGATGAGGGTGTCGGCATCTTTATCTCCCAGCACTTCCTGTTCTGGAATATGGCGAGCGATCCTCTCCACCTTCTCTTTACGGGTATTCACCATGTATTGGTGATTATCGGGATTGCTTGAAATTACACCGGTCATTTGGTCCTTCTCCAATCCCCCAACCCTATGTTGGTAGTTAGGAGTGCCGGGCACGCCCCAGTATCTGGCCAGCGTCTCCGGATCACGTAAGAAAGGCTTCCATTCGTCCGCGCTCCCCGTGTAGTAATCCCGCACGTACGGTGGCCGGATATCCGGGTACACGTCCATGTCAGGAATTCTCCACGCGGCCGCCCCGTTCGCGATGTATCCATCCGTGAGCAAGATTACCGGTGTCATGTATTCCAGCGCGATACGCGAAGCCTCGAAAGCACTATCGAAGCAGTCGGTAGGCGAGGTCGCCGCGATCACCACGAGGGGGCTTTCCCCGTTTCTCCCGTAGAGGGCCTGATTCAGGTCGGTCTGTTCGCTTTTCGTGGGCATACCCGTTGAGGGGCCGCTTCGTTGCACGTTGATGATTACCAGCGGCAACTCCGTCATCACTGCCAGGCCAATCGCTTCGCTTTTGAGTGACATACCCGGTCCCGAAGTAGAAGTAGCGGCCAAGTGCCCCGCGAAGCTGGCACCAATCGCGGAGGTGATCCCCGCGATTTCGTCCTCCATCTGCAGAGCCTTCACGCCAAAATCTTTCCTACGGCCAAGCTCTTCCAAAATATCGGTCGCCGGAGTAATGGGGTAGGAACCCAAGAAAAGTTTTACTCCTGCTTTTTCGGCTGCCGCGATCAGTCCGTACGCGGTCGCTGTATTTCCATTCACGTCGGTATAAAAACCCTTTTCAGCCGCTACCGGTTCCACCCGGTACGTCGATGCCGTGAGATGGGTGTTATTCCCGTAGTTATACCCGTCGGTGAGCGCTTTTATATTCGCGCTCACTATTTTCTTATTTTTAGCAAACTTTTGCTCCAGCAGTTTATCGGCAATTTCCAGCGGGCGGTTAAAGAGCCAGCAGACCACTCCCAGGGCAAACATGTTCTTGCTGCGGAGAATATCTTTATTATCCAGTTCGGAGTCCTTCAAGGAAGCTTTCGTGAGAGACGTGATATCCACGCCGATCGGTTGCACCTGCTCCAACCCCAGCTCTTTGAATGGCTCCAGCGTTTCGAAGTGCGCTTTATTAAGATCCCTTTTCTGGAACGAATCGTTATCGTAAATCACGATAGACCCTTTTTTCAAGAACTGCGCGTTTACCTTAAGCGCGGCCGGGTTCATGGCGACCAGCACGTCCGCCTTATCTCCCGAATTGTACACGTGCTTCGCTCCAATCCTCACTTGGAATCCCGAGACCCCATGCATAGAACCTTGCGGGGCACGTATTTCTGCCGGGTAGTCGGGATAAGTGGAAATTTCATTTCCAAAGATCGCCGACAAAGTTGAAAATAGCGTCCCCGACAACTGCATCCCATCGCCGGAATCGCCCGAAAACCGGATGGTTACCTGTTTAATGTCGGTTACGACTGTATTTGTTGACATAATTTTCTTTCTAATTGTTATATATAATGCATCTTCTCGTGCTCGCCGTCACCATTCACTGGGTAGTTGCAAATTCATCAAGCGCGCACGAAACCGGCAATATTGTTTTGACGGCCTTTGACGGTTATCATTGCATTACTGCCTGCTCCTCAAATTAATAACCCTTCCCTTGTATCCATTGCTGGCACGAGGAAAAGCAAGTTGTAATTTAATAAGTGGAGCTGGATAGTAATGTAAACCGATTACAAAGTAATAAAAGAGTTGGATATAAACCAAATTTTTCTAATGAGAGCCACCTCCTGCATGTTTCAGGTACCCTCCTTGTTGATTTCTCTGTTTTCTGAACTTTTTTGTACCGAAACGCTGCTTGGCCTGAGAGTATGTACTCCCTGTCTTGCTTTTACGCGAAGAGTCTCTCGAAACGTTTGTCGTTGAGAAGCACCTGAAATAACTCCTCCGCCTTCGCGTAGCTCTGTAGGTAGACGGCGGTACCGTAGCTGATACGTTTAACGCCCATTTCCGCGAGCACGTCAAAAGCGGGGAAATTGGGACGCAAGTACACGTTGAGGGGTAGGGAAGTGCTCTGGACGACTTTCCTGATCTCTTCTTGGTCAGTCAGAAAGGGAACAAACACCCCGTCTGCTCCTGCATCTTCGTACTTCTTTATTCTTTTCAGTGTTTCATCCAAAGGTTGTTCCTGTTTCGTGATATACGTGTCCACGCGTACGTTCACGAAAAATGCAGCGTCTCGTTCCGAGAGGAACGTTCGAATCCCACGGATAATTTTCGCGAACCGTGTTGGATCTACCAACTGGCGCTTACCATCCTTCATTACCGAATCTTCGATATTGATCCCCGCGGCACCCATCTGTAGAAGCTTTTCTATGTTCTGGTTCACCGTGCGCGAATCTCGCCCGTACCCGCCGTCGATATCCACCGAGACCGGGATTGAAACCGATCGTATGACACGTTTTACTATAAACGTCAACTCCTCGAAGCTCATCTCTTCCCCGTCGCCATAACCCAGGTTCTCGGCTATGGCATGGCCGGAAATACCCAGTGCTTTGTACCCTGCTTTTTCTGCTATTCGAGCACTCTTCGCGTTCCACACGTTGCCTATAATAAAGGGTTTATTGCCCGCGTGGAGTTTCCTAAAATCATTGCTTTTTGACATAATAGTGTTCTTTACGTGACGCAAAGATAAAACGCCTCGTCGCCGTTTAAGTTCATACGGTGTTTTTCGTCCACTCCAAAGTAGGGCGACCCTGTACAAGTCACGCCAACAAACGTTACGTGCTTATTTCCTCTCGATATTTGCCCCGAGAGCGTTCAATCGTTTATCGATCTCTTGATACCCGCGGTCGATCTGATCGATATTATGAATGGTGCTGGTGCCGTCGGCGCACATGGCCGCGATCAAAAGCGATATGCCCGCGCGGATATCGGGCGAAGTCATGGTGGTTGGCCTCAAGTGAAACCGGTCATCCAGCCCGATCACCACCGCCCGGTGCGGATCGCATAAAATAATCTGCGCGCCCATATCGATCAGTTTATCCACGAAAAAGAGGCGGCTCTCGAACATCTTTTGATGGATCAGCACGCTCCCTTTGGCTTTCGTGGCCACTACCAGCATCACGCTCAACAGGTCGGGCGTGAGTCCCGGCCACGGCGCGTCGGCCAGGGTCAAGATTGAACCGTCGATAAACGATTCGATGGTGTAGTTTTCTTGGCGAGGAATATGCAGGTCGTCCCCTTGCTGCTCCACGGTAATCCCCAACCGCCGGAAGCTCTCCGGTATTATACCCAGGTTGTCGACCGACGTCTCTTTGATGGTGATCTCGGAGGCGGTCATGGCGGCCATCCCGATAAAACTGCCGATCTCGATCATATCCGGTAAGAGCCGGTGGCGGCACCCCTTTAGCGAGGAGACCCCCTGGATAACCAGTCGATTGGAACCGATCCCTTGAATCTGGGCACCCATCCGTGTTAACATCTTGCTAAGTTGCTCCACGTAGGGTTCACACGCCGCGTTGTAGATGGTTGTTTCCCCTTCGGCCAGTACCGCCGCCATCAGCAAGTTGGCCGTGCCCGTCACCGAAGCCTCCTCCAGCAGGATATATTGACCGGTTAGTTTCTTAGCCGATAACGTGAAAATCTGTTTTGGTTCATTATAGATCATCTCCGCCCCCAGCTTCATGATCCCGTTGAAGTGCGTATCCAATCGTCTTCGTCCAATCTTATCCCCTCCCGGCTTCGGCACCACCGCCTCGCCGAAGCGTGCCAGTAGCGGCCCCACGATCATGATCGAACCCCGCATGGCCCCGCTTTTTTGCATGAAATCGTCCGATCGCGTAAAGTCAAGGTCGATATTCTCCGCTTTAAAC
>JAAYTC010000296.1 GCA_012518155.1 Bacteroidales bacterium
CAACGAAGAGTGTTGAGTACACAACTTGTAGAATACATCATGAATAGCATCCATCGCGCTATGATCATCAAAGCCCAAGTGAAGAGCATACGCGTAGAGGCTATCTAAGTACTCGTTGTACGTAGAGGCGATATGTGAAAATTTAATAGTAGACATGTATTGGGCCTCAAATTTCATACAATTTAGCAACAATAGCAAATGAAGTTGAAATATTTTTGAAAATTCTTTTCATTCACATCTCTTATTATCGATCCAAGCAATCGCCAAAGCACGGGAATACTCCGCTTCTTTTAAATCATTCCTTTCGGAGAAAAACGGAACTCTGAAGAATTAATGCTATTTTTGTCTTTCAAGTAACAGCCAATGCCGGGTTGGGTTTTGGCGGTTGCAAAGATTTGATTAACAAACTATTTTATGAAAACTTTTAGCGAAACTTTTTTAATGGAGAATGAACTTGCCTGGGAACCGGCAGGTGAAGGAATGAGAAGGCAAATAATGGGGTACGACGGGCAGATCATGCTCGTGAAAGTAGAATTCGAAGAAGGCGCGATCGGGTACGAGCACTCGCATTATCACTCGCAAACCACGTATATCGTAAGCGGTGCGTTTGAATTTAACGTCGAGGGTGATAAAAAAGTCGTTAGAGCGGGAGATGGGCTTTACATAGCTCCCAACCTGCTTCATGGGGCGAAATGTATCGAGGCGGGTGTTCTGATCGACGTGTTTAGTCCCATGAGGGAAGATTTTATCAAAGATTGAAATAACGCCCGCGCGGACATACATATTTCCATGTAACAATGACTCCCTTCTTATACAAAATAGCAAAGTTATTCCACGAGCAGTATGGCGAGCGGCTGTATAACTGTACCTTCGTGTTCCCCAACCGCCGCGCGGGCATCTTCTTCCAAAAATACCTCGCGGAGATCGAGGGGAAGCCGCTGTTTTCACCTTCCATGCTGACTATCCAGGAGCTATTCGAGTCGCTCTCCTCCTTTCGCCCGGCAGAAAAAATCGAGATGCTGGTCTTGCTTCACGATCTGTTTGGAAAAATAAGTGGGTCGAAAGAGTCGTTCGATGATTTTATCTACTGGGGCGAGATGCTGATCAATGATTTCAATGATGTGGACAAATACCTAATTGATGCAGGTGATTTGTTTCGGAACGTGCACGATTACCGGTTATTGGACGACGATCTGAATCACCTTTCCGATGCTCAAGTGGAAGCAATACGGCGTTTTTGGTCGCACTTCATGCCGGTGGGCGATAATAAAGCGAAGCAGAAATTCCAGGAGACGTGGGCCGTGCTTTTCGAGCTCTATTCATCTTTGAGAGAAGCACTGGCCGTTAGAGGAGAAGCGTACGAGGGGATGCTGTTTCGTGAGGTGGCGGAAAAGGGAAAACGAGGGGAGTTGGAAATTTCGCCCAATAATAACTATATCTTCGTGGGGTTGAACGCGCTCACCCCGGCCGAGATGGAGTTGATGGGGTATCTTAAGGCCAATGGGGTTGCCGACTTTTACTGGGATTACGAATCTCCCTTTGTTCACGATTCGCGGAACCAAGCATCGAAGTGGGTAAAAGAGAATCTCTCCCGGTTTCCATCGCGTTTCACAGGGGACGAGCCGCTTTATTCACACGAGCAGTCCCCACGAAAAGAGAAAACAAAAATCAACGCGATCGGCATTCCATCGGGGGTGGGACAGGCGAAGCATGTAACGCATCTCCTTTCAGGATTGATTGCATCGGAGGCGATCCACGATCCGGGCGAAGCCATACAGACGGCCGTGGTTTTGCCGGACGAGGGCTTGTTGATGCCGGTACTTTACTCTATTCCCCGAGAAATTGGGAAAATAAACGTCACCATGGGCTATTCCCTGTCCAACGCGTCGGTGGCGCAATTGATAGAACTCATTGCTCAATTGCAGCAAAATGCCCGTGAGAAGGAGGGGGAAGCGCTGTTTTATCACCGTCACGTGAAAGCACTCTTGAATCATCCTTTGGTGACCCTTTCGGCAAGAGAAGAGGCGGAAATATTAAAAGGGGAGATCGTTGCTTATAACCGTATCACGGTGAAGGAGTCGGACATCCCGCCGCACCCGCTCTTGAAACAAATATTCTCTCCCGTGACTCGTTGGCAGGATATTGGAAGTTACCTGAAAACAGTATTATCGTCCCTCTATACATCTCTTACCGAAGAAAAAAGAGGAGAAGAGGAGCTGCTGGAAGGGGATACGCGCGCGATCGACTTGGAGAGGGAGTTTATTGTTCAATGCCACAAAACGGTGACGCGTTTAGAGGATAGCTTGCAGGGAGATCGCGATATGTCCGTCGAAACTTACTTTCGACTTTTTAATAAGCTGGCGCACGGGGTGAGCGTGGCTTTCCGGGGCGAACCTTTGTCGGGGCTTCAAGTAATGGGGGTGCTGGAGACGAGGGCCATCGATTTCGAAAACCTGATCATTTTATCGGTAAACGAAGGCGTGTACCCGTTAAGAAACAGCAGCGGTTCGTTCGTGCCCTACACGTTACGGCAAGGCTTCGGTTTACCCACGCGGGAGCATCAGGACAGCATTTACGCGTACCACTTCTACCGGATGATCAGTCGCGCGAAACGGGTGTTTTTGCTTTACGACACGCGTACCGAAGAGATGCAGACCGGCGAGGTGAGTCGCTATTTCTATCAGCTGAAGTATCTCTATCGCGATCACTTCGAGATTACAGAAGAGTCGGTCGCGCACGATTTGGCGGCACCCGAAGTGCCCGTTGTATCGGTGACCAAGACCGATGCCGTGCTTCAAAAACTGAACGCGTACCGGAAGGGGGGAGAGTCGCATCTCTCTGCCTCGTTGATCAATAATTATATCAATTGCCCCCTCCAGTTTTACTTCACTGCCGTGGAGGGACTTTCGGAAGAGGACGAGGTGCAGGAGTCGGTGGAAGCGGATGTATTTGGATCCATTTTTCATCATGTAATGGAGATCATTTATAGTCGGTTCCGAGGGAAGACGATCACGCCTGATGTGCTTAAGGAGATACGGAAGGGCGAAGAGTTTCTAACGGGGGCTATCCGAAAAGCATTTGCCAGGTACTACTTCAAAGATGAGTCGAAAGAGTATGAGCTGGAAGGGGAGCATTACCTGATAGGGGAGATATTGAAGAGCTACGTGAAGCAGACGCTTAAGGTCGACCAGCAGTTCACCCCTTTCGAGTATGTAGGTGCAGAGTATCGATTTAATAGAAGTTACCGGGTAAATGACGCGCTGGAGGTGAATTTTAAAGGGAGCATCGACCGGATCGACCGGGTGAACGAGGTATTCCGGATTATCGATTACAAAACCGGTACCGGGGCGACCGAGTTCAAGGAGATGGCGCAACTTTTTGATGCCTCGAAGAACAATCGTCCCCACCAAATATTGCAACTATTCGTGTACGGGTTGTTTTATCACTTAGAAAACCCGGGAGCGAGGGTGTCGCCCGCGGTCTATTACCTTCGATCGGTCTACAAGGATTTTGACCCAACGATACGATACGATAAACACCCCATAGAGGATATTTCGGTCTATCTTCCCGAGTTCGAAGAGCACTTCGATGCCTTACTGGAGGAGATTTTTGATCCCTCGGTGCCGTTCCAACAAACAAAGAACCCGAGAAGCTGTCAATGGTGCGCTTTTCGGGAACTTTGCCAAAGGTGACTCTCACTAAAGTTATTTCATTCCATTGGGATGAGGGGATCCACGGTGAGAAGATCCACGAGGATAAGATCTGCGAAATAGGATTCCTTCATTCAAAAAGAGGTGAGTTGGTTTTAGCGGAGATAGATAGCCGCGAACCGGGCTAATGGAACCGTTTCCCTGATTAGCGTGAGCGTGTCGTTTTGAATCGAATAACGGTCGCAATCTTCAAACACGTTCAAGAACTCCTGCTCGTAATTGACGTCGACGCATGCCATCCGGGTGGTCGCCATGGGTGAAAAGCCGATGCGGCTATCGTCCATCGAGCCCGAAAGCTCGAAACTACCCATTAGGTTGTTGCACCCCGTGCTGCCCGTCACCCGGTTGTCCTGATTCTTTAGGATAAAATGGGCCTCTCGCCGTCCTTTTTCGACGGGTGGGATCACATTCCCGTTTAACTCCACCAGTTTCCAGTATTTCTCGGTAATGACATGGTCTAAATCCATCTTTTGATAGACGTACACTTCGGCTGGAATGTTGTTATCGATGGGGTTTCCCTCTATATCGAGCATAATAAGCCTGTTCTCTCCCACGCGGAACCAGTTACCTCCTTGATCCGGCGACTCTTCGTCGATCAGGCGGATCTTTCCTCCCGTGTTGTCCCACTCGAAGCGGCCCTTTTCGGCAAAACGGCTGTCACGCTCCTGG
>JAAYTC010000297.1 GCA_012518155.1 Bacteroidales bacterium
CATATTTTGCCCGAAATCGTAGATGTACGTCCGCTCATCAATTTTGTGGAGCGACACCGCCGGTATCGTTTGTACATACCGTATGGGCTCGATTTGCTGCGCGATGATGTTGTTTGAAGGCGCGGAACGTAATTGCACTCCCTGCCATTCGGACGCATCAAAACCGGGCTCACACCATCCTTCCTGTTCCAAGCGAGCATCGTAATGCTCCGCTGTATAGATACTGTTAAATATCAACGGGCTGTCGGATCTCCGCCAACTTGAATCGGTCGATATTGTTTCCACGCTACCGTCGGAATAGGTAACGCGTAAATCGAGACAAAAGGTCGGCCGATTGCGCCAAGGTGCGCGGTCGAAATCCCATACCGCCATCGACTGATGGTTATACCACCCATTGCCAAGCAGTACTCCCACCGCGTTAGGCCCTTCTTGCAAAAGATGAGTTACATCGTGCGTAATATAAAGATTACGCCTGTCGTAACGGGTATACATCGGGTCGAGACGATGATCTCCTACTCGCTTACCATTAACGTACACTTCCACCAATCCTCCAACAGCTATATAAGCCCGTGCGGCCGCGATCTTTTTTTCGGCGTTGAACTCCTTTCGGAAGTAAGGAGCGGGTTCATGATGGATATCATTGCCATCACTGATCCACGCTCCCTGCCAATTGGCAATATCCATCATTCCCGTTTCAAAGGAATGAATTTCAGCACTCGCCTGCTCTCCCTCTTTGTCCCACACGATAACCTTCCAGAAATAGCGTGTAAAAGGAAGAAGGGGGTCACCATCATAAACGATCAATTGTTCATCTGTAGCCACCTTGCCTGTATCCCATGTACCCTTTTCGTCCTCAACAAGAGCCATTGAATCGGTGCCCAATACAATCCGGTACGCCGATTGTTTTGTCCCTTTCCTCTCGTCGCTCATCTTCCATGTAAGCCGAGGAGCGGGATTATCGATGCCAATGGGGTTGTCTAGGTAGTCGGTTTTCAGGCCAACAACCGTGAACGAAGGTTTTTCGCCTCTATCACTGTTGCACCCTAAAAGGATGAACAAGATAAGGCATCCCGTAACGATTCGCATGAATTTCCGGGGTTAAATTTTCGGCAACTTCCAAGGTGAACGATAGTTAGCCTTGATAAGCCTGTTTGCCTCCAGATGGTCGAACGTACCGGTATCATTGTCCCAATTAAGTGCCGATCCAACCCGGCAAGAGATATTGCCCATATGGCTGAGCTTGGCTACTTCAGCACCGATCGCGATATCGGCATTAGGCAGCTTGCGCGATCGCATACAATCGAGCATATTACCCGCGTGCAGATATAATCCTTTTCCAGCTCCCCTTCGCATTTCCACCGCTTCCATCCGGGGAGTATTCGGTTTTCGTTCATCGTCGCAGGGGTAACAGTACGGGAAGTTCCGGCTATTCACCGCCTCTTCGGGGATCACCTCCCATCCCCTTCGGGTAAGAATCAGCGTGCCATTTTCCCCGAAAAAGGCGACTCCCTCGCGTAGGCCAAACAGGCCATTTCCGATTCCACAGGCATGATCCCAGATAATATTGAAATCGGGATACTTGTAAGTAACCATGAGCGTATCCGGTGTTTCCATCGCGTCGTCGGGATAACCCATCTTCCCTCCCGCTCCATACACGTAGGAGGGCAGTCCAACGTTCATCGCTTTCATGGCATAATCAAGCAGATGCACTCCCCAGTCGGCCATCAATCCTCCGGCATAATCCCAGAAGAAACGAAAGTTATAATGGAACCTGTTTTGGTTATAGGGACGTTTTGGTGCCGGCCCCAACCACATATCGTAATCCACTCCCGCGGGCGGTTGAGAGTCGGCTACCACCGGCAGTGTCCACTTGCTGGTTTGGTAAGCCCACACTTTCACGGTACGTACTCGTCCCAGTTTCCCACTCTGCACGTAAGCGGCTGCCTCGTCCCAGTGAGGGTCGCTCCGCTGCCACTGCCCTACTTGTACTACCCGGTCGTATTTCCGAGCGGCCTTCACCATCAAATCACACTCCTCGATGGTGTTCGCGAGCGGCTTCTCCACGAAAGAGTCCATGCCCGCTTCACAAGCAGCCACGAGTTGAAGGCAGTGCCAATGATCCGGGGTACCGATGATCACCATATCCACGTCTTTGTTATCGATTACCCTTCGCCAGTCCTTCACCAGTTGTGGCGGCCTCTTACCGGTCATCTCCTCTAGTTCGTCGGCTCTTTGGTACAACCATTGGTCGTCTACATCACACATAGAAACGCACTCGGTTTCCGGATATTGAAGGAATGCCTTTAAATTTGACCACCCCTGATTGCGGCAACCAATCAACCCG
>JAAYTC010000298.1 GCA_012518155.1 Bacteroidales bacterium
ATCCTCGTACGTGATATCCTCTTCATTTTGCAAACCAAGCATTTGCCAATAAGCAGCATTCGTGATGGAATAATCTTGCACCTCATTTCTCCATTTTGTCAACCAGCTGTTTATCTCTTTGAGGTTCGTTAAGTCATCGTACAATATATTCGTTAATGCTAGTATTCGATCAAAGTTCTCTTCCGTGCCCCGACCGCCCTCATCGAACCAATCAAAATTGGACATATCTACATCCTCTTCATCGTGATCCAAGTATTGAGTTAACCCCAAGAAGATCTCGACATTTTCTTTGAAACTATTCCTGGAATATTCATTTCGATACAACGTCTCTGGATCATCCCCAATTTCCTCGTCAAATCCTACCTCTTCTTCATCATCCTCATTTTCATCGTATGAATCGTCGTACAACGGGTCATCAACCGATAGAACATAATCAAAGTTTCCGGGTCCAAGCTTCTTCTCCAGCCGATTAAGAATCATTTTGGCCATTGCATCGTCTTCAAAGGCACCTTGTATGTAAACCGGTTTACCACCATCGCCGCCCGTGGTAATATCGTACAAAGGAATCTCGTTAGTGTCCTCTTCCAGCATATATCGCGTGACAGACTGAAAATCTTTATGCGGCTGCAAACCGATATCTTCAGCATACACCCACCCGGCATAGACAATATTATGCGCCAAGATGTAGTCGCATTCAATCAAATCCAACCTCAAATTCAATTTCTCTTTATACTCATCGAATTCGTACTCTGGGACATTAAACTGATAAAATGTATCTTTTATGCCAAGACATTTCAGATCGACCAGATAGGAGCAAAAAGTGATATTTCCGTTCACGTGATTGCGTGCGATGGTGACATGCGCAAGCCCATGATCCTCCCATTCTTCATTCACGTAACATTTGAAAAACGGAAGATTGCGGGCTCTTTGACGAATATAGTTCTCGGGAGATAATATTTTCGGTGACTGTTTTTGTTTCTTGCTCATGTTGGCTATTGAATTGCGTGAATAACATGCAAATGTAATGAAAGCCGAGAGAGGAGTCAAGCTTGTTTGAACTCATCCGAGGCGCATCTTACATTCTACAAATGTACAAAAAGTCTTTACAACGTATACATAGACCCATAAATTGATTACCTTCGCGGGACAAAATCACTACTTTATGATAAAGTATTTGTCTTTATAATTTGAATTATCTTGCTCATATATATTTTTCAGGATCGAACCGTCAGGTTGCCGTTGGCAATTTCATAGGAGATTTCGTAAAAGGTAAAAGTTACGAGAAATACCCCCCCTGCTTACAGAAAGGGATCCTTTTACACAGGAAGATCGATCATTTTACCGATACCCACCCGGTATTCCGGGAAACCGTGGATATACTTCGTCCCTCTTTCGGGCGGTATTCAGGAATAATGGCAGACATGTATTACGACTACCTACTCGCTTCTGATTTTGAACGGTACAGCAACGGGCAGAACCTTAGCACGTTCTCCTATGATTTCTATCTCTCAACTTTGCTATACTACAGATGGCTACCTAAAAAGGTAAAAGGGTTCATTTTCCATTTCATACGGACCAACCGTCTCAAGGAATATGCCACCTACGACGGACTGCAATATTCACTCGAAATCATGTCTGTTTACAATAGCCCTGCCATCAATCCTACCCTTGGAATTGAGGTGCTTGCACAAAACGAACCACAATTGAGAATCCTTTTCGATAAATTCATGGCAGAGGCTCAGCAAAAATTCCCCCACCAAAGATAGTTGTAAAAAGAGCGAATAACAGATTCTTCATTTTCATAGTTGTTTATTGTTTGTCAATCCTTCATAAGATCTGATCGATCTCGATCCAGAGAAATCGAGGGCGGTAGGTAGACACATCGTTGAGCTGCTCCGCAAAATCCAAATTGTTGACGTTGTAACTGATCAATATTTTCCCGTCTTTCTTGAACTGGGGATGCGCCATCGCGTTATAGGAGAAAACGTTGGGATTTTCGTGATCGGGCACCGTATAAATCAGCTGCTTATTATACCATGGCCCCCACGGATGATCGGCAACGAACGTATATATCTCCCCCGAGGTGAACTGTTTTTCTTGTGTCAACAACACGTACTTATCGTTCAGTTTGAACACGTTGAATTGAGAGGAGATAGCCACATCCGATAACCCTTCCATCCGCACGGCATCTAGGGAGCTGGAACTCCAGCCCGATCCATCGAAATATACCCACTCGGTATAGAGTTTATCAAGCGTGGTACGTGCCACCCACGCTTCGGAAATAGGCACGGGACCATTGTCGATATCCACCTGCGCGTAGATGTACACGTAATCATCTTCGGCCAACGCTGCCATCCCGAAATGGATGTTCTCCGGCCCTTTAAACGGGATGTTCGTGGTCTTCTTCAGTTCCAACCCGGGTAGATCGTACGCGAGGATATCGGTGGTTTCGTACTGGAATCCCCACATACCCTCCTCGCCTTGATACATCAAAGTTTGGAACACGTACAAGGTGTTGTCTTTCACGAACCCATGCCCCGGCCAATACCATTTTTGATGTTCGTCGTTCACCCCGGGCGGCACCGCCGCGGAAGAGTTTTCGCCGATAGCCCCGTAGATCGCGCTCACTTGTCCCCTATCGTACAAGATATAAGTGTTTCGATACATATGATCTGGCATCGTCCGCCTGCCTTCTTTCACCGGACCGATGAACGAATCGCCCATCAGAAACAGGCTTCTACCATCCGGCAAGGCGATGGAGTACATGCCGTCTCCCCCGGTAACGCTACCGCTATCGGGGATAAGCACGCGGGCGAGCATTTCGTCTGGTTCGTTAGCCGGAACGCTTGCTCTAGTACTCGTTTGCACCCCAAAAAGGAGAACAATCGCCAACGGTATCCTTGCAAGAATCATCATGTTGTCATACGCTTCATCTCATAACCAGCTGTTTCGATATCCTCTCGCTGCCCATATACAGGCAGTGATGAACCACGATCTGCGACAGGCCACCTCTATTTCAGATGCTTCGCCAAGAAGCCGAGCATGGTGCTGTAGAAGTCCATCCGGTTCTCTTCGCGGTAGAAGCCGTGCCCCTCGTTGTATTTAACCATATAAGGAATCTCCATCCCTTTGGCACGAAGAGCGATTACGATCTGGTCGGACTCGTTGATATTCACCCGCGGGTCGTTGGCTCCCTGCACCACGTAGACCGGCTTAGTTATCTTGTCGACTTGGTACACGGGCGATGCTTCCCGAGCGATGGCCCGCTCTTCGGGATCGTCCAGATCGTACCATATCTCCTTCACCATCTCGGTGAGCGGCTTCCAGTACTCTGGGAACGACGAGAAGAAGGTCTCGATATTGGATACCCCCACGTAATTCACGCCGCACGTGTAGAGGTCGGGCGTCTTCACCAGCCCCATCAGCGTGGCGTACCCGCCGTGGCTGCCGCCGTAGATCGCGATCTTATCCTCATCGGCCCATCCTTGCGCGATAGCGTACCGCACGCCATCCTCCACATCGTCCATCACCTTGCGTCCGATCTGTTTGAAACCCGCACGCAGGAACTCTTTCCCGTAACCGCCCGAAATTCGAAAGTTCACCTGCAGCGTCGCGTATCCCCGGCTGGCAAAGAGTTGCGTCTCCGGGTTAAAGCCCCATGAATCGCGGATCCCCTGCGGTCCCCCGTGCGGGTTCACTACCATCGGTATCTTTTTGCCCTCCAAAGCCGCCTTGGGAAGGGTAATATACCCGTGAATGGTAAGTCCGTCCCTACTGGTGAAGGTGATGGGACGCATCTCTGCCATATCCTCTTCTTTGAGCTGCGGCATCAGGTCGTACAACAAAGTGAATTGCTTCGACTTCACGTCGTACTCGTAGTAAGTGCCGTACAGCTTATCACTCTGCAAGATCACCAAGAACGTATTTTCATCGTCGTCACGGTCGACCACCCCGTAGATCTTACCCGGGAAATTTTTCTTCACCCCTTGGTCGATCTCCTTGTAGAGGTCGCTCACGGGGACGATCACCGACCGCTCCCCCTCGTAACTGAAAAAGTCGACCTCGTAGCCCCGCTTACGTGAGAGCCCCATGCCGGCCAC
>JAAYTC010000299.1 GCA_012518155.1 Bacteroidales bacterium
AAGGTACGGAAGAGTGATCAACCCGTCGAAATTAAACCGTTCGAGAAGTACCCGGCCAGCTACACGAAGGAAGACCGAAGGAAAACAATCCTGGCTCCTTGGCTGGCCGATCACCTCTCCCCCTACCTCCCCGCGCTGGGGGAATTAGCGGGCTACCAAATTGTCAACCTTCCCCGCACCAACAAAACCTCAGCGGAAGCGGGACTGGTGTACGGGCACAATGAAGTGTGCTACCCCTCCACCCTTGTCCTGGGAGACATCATCACGGCATTGCAATCGGGAGATTACGATCTCGACGATGTGGTGGTAGCCATCACGCAGACAGGAGGACAGTGCAGGGCGACGAACTACTTGGCACAAATTAAGTACGGGATGGAGAGCGCGGGATTCTCGCACATCCCCATATTGGTGTTTTCAACAGGAAAAGTCTTTCAAAACGATCAATCGGGGTTTAAAATCCCGATACTGAAAATCCTGAACATCACCATCTACACGATTCTTTACGCCGACGCGCTTTACGAGATGTACAACAGCACCGTCTCACGGGAAACAAAGAAGGGAGCCACGCGAAAACTATTCGACTTTTACGTGGAACGGGGAACCGAAGCCATCCGGGCGAACGACTGCAAGATGATGCTTTCGTTTTTGGAGCAGGCAGTGGCCGACTTCAACCTCGTACCGGTTCATCACCGCGAGGTCCCCAAGGTGGGAATCATCGGCGAAATCTACGTGAGGCTGAACAGTTACGGCCAAGCCGACACGGCAGAATGGCTCCGTTCGCAAGGCATGGAGGTGGTCACCCCGCCCATCCTCGATTTCTGCATGCAGTACTTCGTCAACTCGGAGATCAACAGCAACAACGGTGTGCGACGAGGCAGCGTGCTGAAGAACAAGTTGAATCCCGTCGCCTTGAAATACATGAACCACCGCATCGAGAAAGTAGAAGCCATCAAGAAGGAGTACCGTTTCTACACCCGCCCCGCGTCCGTTTTCACCCAAGCGGAGTACGCGTCGGAAGTCCTCGACTTGGCCAACCAATATGGCGAGGGCTGGAACATCGCCGCGGAAGTAGCCTGCTTCTCACGGTCGGGCATCAACCGAGTGGTCTGCCTCCAGCCCTTTGGTTGTATCGCGAACCACATCATCGCGAAAGGAATCGAGAAGCGATTAAAGAAGCTCTACCCCGACGTGAACCTACTTTACTTGGATATCGACGGCGGAATGGCGGAAGTACACCTGCAAAACCGGTTGCACTTCCTGATTGATTAAGTAGTAGGGCACACTGCAAGCGCACCCATGGCTCCTTTTTTAAAAGTCTCTGTGCTGTGTCATTTTTTGTCTGTTGATTATATAGAGACCTTACATGCTACTGGAAGATGATCGGAGGGATACCGATCATCGTTATAAACATCCGAGTAAACTTCGTAATCAAATACGCTAATCAGCGGACTTACAAAAACGTAATCGATTCGATCACCGGGAACTCCTTGGAATACTCCTCCGGGGAATCCTGTACCTTCCACCCCTTTACGGCCATTTTCTGAAACCTCGTATGAATCGGAAAGCAGTGATTTTATCGCTTTTATCTGCTCTGTCTCGGCAATTGAATTGAAATCGCCCGTGCAAATCACTGGCAAATCGCCCGCAATCGATTTTATCTTTTGAATCAGTAGCGGCCCAGACTCTCTCTTTGCTTCTTGTAGACGCCAGTAAAAATGAGTATTGAAAAAGTAAAAAGATTTCTTTGTCTGCTTATGTTGCAGCTTGGCCCACTGACAGATTCGTCTGTCGGTTGCATCCCACCCAACACTTGGTTCATCGGGAGTTTCACTCAACCAAAAGACACCAGAATCTATGATCTCGAATAGATCCTTTTTATAAAGAATAGCACACGTGTGCAAATCACCGGCACTACCTCCATAAGGATACGCTATGTAAGCAAAGCCGGGCAGCAGGTCGTTCAGCTCCTCCATCTGCACACTATCTCCTTCTTGCGTTCCCACAATATCGAATTGATGCTTAAGGATCAATTCAGCGAGTGGATCTTTACGAATGTCCCATCCGTTTCCGCTGTTATCATCAGCCTTCGAGTTATAACGAATGTTGTATGAACACACTTTAAATATTGCCTCGGAAACATTATTAGAGCTCCTTATGGCGCATGATGCGATAAAAAAGAGTATCGCTGCCCCTAAGGCAAAGTAAGTTAGTTTGTAGATATGATTGAATGATTTTTTGTCCATATTGATTTGATTCATTTTCTCAGCCCGTCTTTTCGTTCGTTAAACATATAATCACGGTTTTAACGCTTGGATCAACTCCAGCGTATCGCCCGTATCTTCCAGCTCGAAGATTTCTGCCCGCTCCTCTCCGCCCGGCGAATTGGGACGATGAAAGGTGATGCACAACCGGTTGTCGAACGTCCGAAAGATCATGCCATGTCCCCCGTTGCTCGTGAAGATCGGCTTTTCCTGTTGTCTCCATGGACCGGCTACTTTTCCGGTGACTGATTCCGCGATACCGATCGCGTACTCCCCGTTCATGAAGCTGGACCAGATCATCAACAATTTACCCGTCTTCGTGCGATAGAGAAAACAACCATCGGTGACGTACGACCGGATGCCAAGTTCGTCGTGCAAGGAGCCGGTCGACCATTCAGCCGCGGAAGCATGAAAGAGCGTCAGCCTCTCTCCCACCGGGGCCGATAAATCGGGCGTAAGCTCCACCAGAACCATGCTCCCATCCACGATCTCCACCCACTCTTGACAATAGATCATGTAGGGACGGCCCTCCTCTACCCAAAGCGTTCCGTCGAGTGCCATCTGATCCATCGGGGTATGTGGAACCTTATCAAAGGGCTGGAAGGGCCCTTCGGGTGTATCGGCCACGAATACCTGCGTACCTCGAAAAGTATATTTCGGCCATCCTTCCTGCCTTTTTTTCCACTCGATATCCGAGTTCAGCGTGGCAAACAGGTAGTATTTACCATTGTAAGCATGCACCTCGGGTGCCCAAACGGGACCGGTTATCCAGTTATCATCCGGCACGGTAAACACCTGTACCGGCCCCTCCCACTCCGAGAGGTTCTTGCTTTTGTACACCTCCACACCGCCCAGTACCTTTCCATCGCGGTGCACCGACGCGGATTTATACATGTAGTAATACCCGCTTTCCTCGTGTGGCATGATATAGGGATCACGGATATTGATATCCGATAATTTTTTCACGGTTTGTCCACTCGACGAGCATATAGCTGTACAGAGAAAAGATAGAAATAACCACACCTTCAATCTAAAATTCATATTCATGCATCCTATTTTAATTAACCAATAATTTCCATGTAATTCTCCCGGGCTAAACAGCATCCTCTCGCCTACTAACGCAGCCCACCAGGTGATCGTTGACAAATCCGGTGGCTTGCAGGTGCGCGTAACAGATGGTAGAGCCAAAAAACTTGAAGCCCCTCTTCTTTATATCCCGGCTCATTTGGTCCGACTCCGGGGAGGTGGCCGGTACCTCGCCCAGCGATTTAAAATGATTCACGATGGGTTGCCTGTTCGGGAAGAACGAAGCCGTGTAGTCGTAAAAGCTGCCAAATTCCTCTTGAATCCGGATAAATAATTTCGCGTTGCTGATGGCCGATTTAATCTTCAGTCGGTTCCTGATGATCCCATCAAACAACATCAGTCGCTCCACGTCTGCCTCAGTCATCCGGGCTACTTTCTTCACGTCGAAACCGTGGAACGCTTCACGATACCCTTCTCGTTTTCTCAAGATCGTGATCCAGCTGAGCCCTGCCTGTGCCCCCTCCAGAATCAAAAACTCGAACAAGGTCTTATCATCGGTCACCAGCCTGCCCCACTCCTCGTCGTGATACCGCACGTATAGTTCATCGGTTCCACACCAGCCGCACCGGCCATTTATGATGTCTTCCATACTCCTGTTTTTCTAAGAAAGTGAACTCGAGTTCTACCTCAAGTATAAGTGCAAAGTTAGCAGAAAGAAGTGTTTTCCCATGAAATAGTTGGAAGGTTCTGTTCAAAACACCTATCTTTGTCCTTGAATTAAAAAACAGTCCAATGAGAATAAACAATTAATAGTTTGTCGGTTCCCTTAAACCGATGATTTTATAAGAACCACGTCTTTATAAAGTAACTTTATTAGAGTCGTAGTCTTAGAGTCGCTTCTTTTCGGTTTAACCCGATTCCTCCCTGGAATCCCTATTAATTGTTACAATGAGTATTACAGCGAGCGATATTTCCTATCGCTATTTCAATCAACCTATATTATTTGAATCGGTCAATTTTTCTGTCCCTCATGGCCAGAAAGTATCCCTTATTGGCAACAACGGGGTGGGAAAATCCACTCTCTTGCAGCTCCTATCGGGTACCCTTCAACCCACTTCAGGCAGCATCGTTACCTCATCCCCACCCTATTACATTCCACAGCGGATAGACAAAAACAATCAAACCATCGCGGAAGCACTTGGCGCGGTGAACAAGATCGGCGCTCTCCACGCGATTCTTGGAGGGTCGGTCGACCCGGTGCATTACGACCTCCTGAACGACGATTGGGACATCGAACAGCGGTGCTATTCGGCGTTAAGAGATTGGGAATTGCGCGATACAACTCTCGATACTCCCTTATCCGAGTTGAGCGGGGGAGAAAAAACAAAAGTCCTGCTGGCCGGAATAACGTTACATGACCCCGGTATCGTGCTGCTGGATGAGCCGACCAATCACCTCGATCTCGATGCACGTGAAAAGCTGTGCCACCATATCTCCCACACGAGAGCAACGTTGGTAATCGTTAGTCACGACATCACGCTCCTCAACCTATTGGACACTACCTACGAACTGACCCACCATGGGATTGCGATGTACGGCGGGAACTATGACTTTTACCGGGAGCAAAAAGAGATAGAAGGTCGAGCCCTCGAACAGCGAATCGACGCGGAACAGGCAGCATTGCGATCGGCACGGAAAAAGGCACAAGAGGTGCGCGAGCGACAAGAGAAAAGAGCATCGCGCGGCGAAAAGAGCAAGCAAAAAGGAGGTGCCGCTCGCATCGTGTTGAACGCGCGGGGCAACCTTGCAGAGAACAGCTCCGCGAAATTGAAAGATAAGCACGCGGGCATCATCGACAGCTCTCGACAGCGGTTGTCGGAGCTAAGAGTAAAGCAAGCGAAGGACAACGAGCTGAAAGTCGATTTTGAAGACGCGCGGTTGCACGATGGGAAGATCTTGATCACGGCCAAAGGGGTGAATTTCGGGTACAATGAAGGCCCTCTGCTATGGGGTAACCCAGTGGATATAGAAATCCGAAGCGGAGAAAGAATACACGTGCAGGGGAATAACGGGAGCGGCAAGACCACGCTAATCAAGCTTCTGCTTGGCGAGCTGGCCCCTACACGTGGTACCGTGGTTCAGTCGGATTTCTCGTACGTGTACTTGGATCAGGAGTACAAGCAGGTAAACCAACCTGTGACTGTATTGGAGTTGGCAGAACAGCACAACGTGAACAACTTGGCGGATCACGAGATAAAGTTGCGCCTCAACCGCGCGCTCTTTCCCCACGAGAGCTGGGATAAAAGTTGCCAAGCGTTGAGCGGCGGGGAGCGCATGCGCCTTTACTTGTGCTGCCTGATGATCTCCAACCA
>JAAYTC010000300.1 GCA_012518155.1 Bacteroidales bacterium
CTCCCTCCCTGGGGTTCCTGTATTCGGGCAAAACAAAGCCCAGCCGTTTCTCGGGCTCCTGCTTCACGGCCTCTTGATGTTCCCTGTTCTCGGCTTCCGAGAGGACATACACCAGGCGCTCCATTTGCTTTCTCATGTCATCGATCTGCAAAAACTCCAGCAGGTGCAACGTTCTAGATATCTCTTGTATTTTATCGAACGCTTCCCTGAAAAAAGAGAAAGGCAGCGGGTCACCATTTTTAACGGTCAACACCCGTTCCTCCAATTCTCCGAGATCCTTAAGAAGGTGATCGATATACTTTTTCTTTTTCTCTAACATCCGCTATCCTTGTTACATATGACTCTTGACGCTTGGTAGATGCAAAAGTAATCATTATTTAGATGGCTCCACAAAATCATCTGCTAAATTTACAAGATATAACTTTTTGGTACTCCTAGTGATGGACGTGTAAAGCCACCGGTAAAAATTATCTCCCATGTTTTCTTTTCGTATATATCCCACGTCCAAAAAAACATTCTTCCATTCCCCCCCTTGCGCCTTGTGGCAGGTTACGGCATATCCATACTTTACTTGCAAGGCGTTAAAATAGCGATTCGATTTCACCTCTTTGTATCGCTGTCGCTTTGTAGGCACGTGTGAGTAATCCTCAATCGTGTTGCTAAACAATTGATCGTTCTGCTCCCGGGTCAAGCCGGGAACTTCGGTATGCAGCACGTCTAAGTTAATCATCGCCTCGAACTCTATATCGTAATCGCGATGATAAAGCAGCGCGTTACAGAACCGGAACCCGTACATTTCTTGTTCACCTCGTATTCGTGACACCTCCACGAACTCGCCGTTTGCCAGGTAGTCGAGGTGATCAAACTCTTCTACCCAGAAGTAATTGTTTTTCGTGATCATCAGGATATCTCCCGACGAGAGCTCCTCTTCGCGGTAGAGCACCCTATTTCGAATGCCATTATTGTACGCGTTAACTCGTTTATTAGAACGTGAGATGACGATGGTTTCCTCTACCCCATCCCTTCGATACGCGTCTGAAATTTCATCAATCAATTCCATTCCGGTGATACGCACCACGTCGGAAAAGCCGTTCACTTGCAATTTCGGGTAATCATCCGTAGCTTGAAACCGCAGCGCATCGCGGAGGGCAGTCGCGTTTGAAAGAATGCCCGACTCTCCTGCTTGCCTCACGATTTCTGTTAGCGCGGCCTCCCATACTTGAAGTGAATAAGACTGCAACATCTCCCTGTCAAGCGCGGGGCTAGTTTCCTGTTTCACGGGTGGCAACTGCGCGTTATCGCCGATCAGCATCATGCGGCACCCTTCGCCAGCGTATACATACTCGATCAGATCGTCCAAAAGTCGGCCGGTACCAAAAATCGAAAAATCGGAAGACTCGTTGTTAATCATCGAAGCTTCGTCCACGATAAAGAGCGTATGTTTGTGCAAATTTTCAGAGAGTCCAAAATGGGGTGTTCCTTCGGTAAACTTCTGCTGTCGGTATATTTTTTTGTGAATTGTAAATGCCTGTTGGGCGGCGTAGCCCGAGAATACTTTTGCCGCCCTCCCGGTGGGAGCCAACAAAACCGTTTTTTGCCGAAAATCACTCATTGTTCGCACGAGGCTACCGATCAACGACGATTTGCCGGTGCCCGCGTAACCTCTCAATAAAAATACTTCATTTTCTCTACCGGAATAGAGGAATTCAATTATACTGTTTATCGCCAGTGACTGGTCGTTCGTGAAGGGAAAAGGGAAGTTCTGTTTGATTTTCTCAATAAAAAACCGATTTATCATTCTTTTAGGGTATTTTTTCTCGTAAAAGTAGCACAATTATCATTCTTTTTCTAAATTTGTAGTCTAAAATCAGAAAATCAAAATTAAAACAGTATAAATTAAAAAAGAAAAGTCCATGAAAGTTGTAATGAGAGTGCTTTTAGCACTAGCCATTGTTCTTTTAGCGTACATCAGTTGGAAGAGTATTCAGGGTCCGATTGATTTTAACGCGGAAGTAAATCGTCGTGATCAGGCAGTGATTCAGCGGCTGGTTGATATCCGTACGGCTCAGGTTGCCCTTCGCGCCCAAACTGGCTCATACACCGCCAGCTTCGATACGCTTGCCAATTTTATCAAGGAAGGTAAAATTGTCACGCTTGTCCGCTCTGGCGACCTAACAGAAGAGCAATTAGAAGCAGGCTTGACTGAAGCGAGTGCAATGAAAATTATCAATTCCGGGGATGAGAGAGCCATTCGGGCAGCGGGACTCTGGAGTGATGAGAAAAATGCTCCACAGTTGGTGAGGGACTCCCTTTATTCACCAGCGATGGAGGTATTATACCCAAACAGGGTTCGGCATTTTAACCCCGACTCTATCGGTTACGTTCCCTTTGGAAGAGGAGCGACGTTTGAAATAGGCGTTGATTCGTTGACTACCGCATCCGGGTACCCCATTCAAGTGCTTGAAGTAAAAACTCCCTACACGGTGTACTTAGGAGATCTTGACAAGCGGTTGCTTGCTCAAAAGATTCAAGAAGTGCTCGACCGTCCCGGAAAGAGGTTCCCGGGTATGCAAATGGGATCACTGGAAGTGGCGAATAACAACGCGGGGAACTGGGAATAATCGGTTGATCTGATTTACAGGATGTTTTTACCTGAAAATATCGATTTAGCTCACTCCGAAAGTTATGATTTATCCATTCGGCTCACGCCGGATGGATTTTCTTTTTTCATACATTCGGCCAACGATCCGTCGATTTTCCATTTTAAGGAGACATCATTAGGGAGCAAGTTCTCCTACGTGGAAAATATTAAACGGCTGATTTTCGACTTAGGATTCCTTAGTCAACCTTTTCACCGAACAAGCGTCACCGTGGTTTCGCCCAAGTACACGCTGGTTCCGGATGCCTTTTTCGAGTCGAAACGTGTTGAAGAGATAGCGCGCTACAACTTTCATCAAGTGGAAGGTTCGGTACACAGCGATTATCTTGTTTCCGAAAAATATCATATCGTGTACTTGATAACGCGAGAGGTGCACTCGTTCCTCACTCGGAGCCTTTGGAGCCCCACGTTTCATCATCAGGCCTCGCTCCTTTTGCCCCTATTCCGTAGCCGCTCGTCGGAAAACGACGGTCGCTGTTGCTTCGTCGATTTTCACGACAATCACGTGTCTATCGCCTGCTACAACAACGCGAACCTACTTACAACGAACATGTTTCCGGCGACGCATCCCCGCGACACCCTCTACGGTATCGTGTCGATATGGGAAAAGCTGGCATTTGATCGTTCTACCGACACGCTTATTCTATCAGGCAACCCTCCTCATCCCGAAATAGTCGATGAGTTGAAAGAGTTATTCCCTAAGGTTGAACAATTGCACTTGGAACTAAACACTCACGTAAACGAGGAGCAAAAACGCTCCCTCCCCACGGATATACTTGTCAAATTATGCGAATCATAAGTGGAAAATATAAATCACGTCGAATTCAGGTCCCTTCAGATCTGAAGGCTCGTCCCACGACCGACTTCGCCAAGGAGGGCCTTTTTAACGTGCTCAATAACCTCGTGGATTGGGAGGAGACCACCGCGCTCGATCTTTTTTCCGGGACCGGGAGCATCGCTTTTGAACTGATTTCGAGAGGATCTCCACACGTGGTAAGCGTGGAGCAGAGCCCCCTCCACTTCGAGTTCATTTGTCGTGCCCAAGAAAAACTCGATGCGAAGGAGCTTTTCCCGATTAAAGCAGACGTATTCAAGTACCTACAATCGGTGAAGCAGCAGTTCGACCTTGTTTTTGCCGACCCCCCATACGACCTTCTCGACGCGGCCAAAATACCTGAACTCATTCTGGAAAAAGGGCTCGTAAAAGAGGGCGGCCTCTTTATAATGGAACACTCCAAGAACCTAAACTTTTCGCTCCTCCCCCATTTCAGGGAAGAGCGAAAGTATGGC